>NZ_JAAGPL010000008.1:0-136433 GCF_017104785.1 Burkholderia sp. Ac-20353
GAACGCGGGCCGCCGCGCGCGCGACACGTTGGCCTGCACGCCGTTGCAGCGGTGCCCGGCGAGCTGGGCGACGCACGCGTCGGGCGCGGTCCTGACGCGAGGTTCGTCACTGACGCGATCGTCCATGCGGCACTCCGGATGACGTCCCGACGATACTCTTGATAACCGCGTGTTATCAAGAGCACCGTCTAAAGAATACGGCGGGTCACATGGCTCGCCGCCAGGGTCCAAACGGTCGCCGCAGTGCGGGACAGCTACCCCACACCCAGCTCCGGCCGCGACCAGCCGCGTGACAGAGAGCAGCGCCCACGCCGAATAATTAGCCGTCGAGAAGGGCGCGTTTCAGCGCGTCGAGTGACGACGCCTTGAGCAGAAGGGTGGTCATACGGCCATCACGATGCCCAGCAACAGCGCGATGAGAAAGCAGACATAGACGTTTCGGGGCGCGCTGATGTGTGACGCGATGAATCTCCTAGTCGCTTCCTCTGCGCTGTTTTCGACTTCTGCCGGACTGCGTGGTTGGCCGATTCGGCTGCAGTCCTTCGTCGTCGCCTGCCCGGTTCGAGCCCTGAAGCTCAGGGCCAGCCACATCCAGTATCAAACACCTTGAACGCGGCGTTCATATAGGTACACATTGGCCGCTCCCAATTTCGAGACGTGACCGCCGAATCTTATTGGGTATCGCTGTCAATCCGCCAGATTTGTCCAATCCCCGCAGCATCACACAGCAGTGCCCAGGCCGAATACGGAATCCGGGCGTCGCCCGCGACCCACCGCCGAATCTGCCGGCCGTCGCCATCGGAGAGGCCTAGAAAGCGAGCTGCCTCCCGACCGCTCATGCCCGTGCGCCGCACAACTTCCTGAATCTCTGCGCCGGTCGGCGAAGCCCAGTGAACCGCCGGCTGCAGGCATTCCGGCCGGATTTCAAGGTGGACTGTGGTGCTCATCATTTTCCCAGTTATCGAGCCCCCACGGCTTACGCCGCGGGGGAAACACGTCAGATCCGCGATCACTTCGCGATCGCGGATCTGACTTGACGACCCCGGTTCGGTCCGCACAGGCCGAGCCGCTTACCGGGGTATTGCATTCCAGCCCCCACGGCTTGCGCCGTGGGGGAAACACGCTCGGTCCGCGATCACTTCGCGATCGCGGACCGAGCTTGACGACCCCGTGACGGTCCACCCAGGCCTCACCGAATCGCCCCTGCGCTCCGCTCCGGGCCGGGCCTCTCCCCACGCTTCGCGCGGGTCCCCGTGGCCCTCGATTCGGGCGCGACGGCGCGCGCGAACCCACCGCGTTCCGTTGCCCCCGAGCTTGCACGAAGGGGGCGTCGATGGCGCGCGCGACCGCGTGCTGCGGACGCCCGGTCGCGAGACCGAGCGCCCTATTATCGGTCAGTCAATCGCCCGGAAAATCTCCCGACGTTCCGGGTGCGTCGCCGCGAACTCGCGGAGCAAATGGTAACGCTCGATGTGGCTATCGTCTCCGAAGGTCTCGGCCATGTGGCACAGCGCGAACAGCGTAACGACGATCCCGAACGCCTCGACGCCCATCGTGCCTTCGTAGCTGTTCAGGTGCCAGCGCACTGACACCGGCGCGGCGATCTCCGGAGCGAGATAGAAACCGCCGTTGGACAGACGGAAAAACTGCCAGTGACCGCCGTTGTACGTCGAGCAGAGCCGACGCGCCCACTCGAACACATAGTCCTCGCCGTGCAGATAGCGCGCGCCGAAGTAGTGCGGCAGGAAGTGCAGGCGCTGTTCCTCGACGACCAATTCCGAACGGATTTCGACAGCATTTTGTTCCACGGTTTTTCTCCGGTTAGGGACCGCGGCGATGGGCTGCGGCCATATGTATATATTAGGTCTAAAAGACCGTGAAATCAAGATATTTTGTTTTTTGCTTGTTTATATACGGACGTTTAGTCCTATAATGGTTTCGTGGCCGCGACATGGTGTTGCGGTCCCTAACCGGAGAAAACCCGTGACTGAAACCGCAACGAATGTGATCTCCACTGGCGAGGCCTTCGCGCCGATTCAATACGTCCCGCTAGGCACGCTGCGCGTGTCGCCGCGCAACGCCCGCAAGAAGCCGCCGACGCGAATTCGTGAACTGGCCGAGGAAATCGCGATCACCGGCCTGTTGCAAAACCTCGTCGCTCACTTCATCGACGGTGAGCCGGGCCAGCATGGCGTCTGCGCGGGCCAACGCCGCTTGGCTGCGCTCGACTTGCTCAAGAGCGAAGGCCGCGCGAAGGACAGCGACCTGATTCCGGTTCGCATTGTTTCGGATGGCGAAGCATTGGCAACGTCCCTGATCGAGAATGCCGAGCGCGAAGGCATGCACATCGCCGACCAATGCGAGGCGTTCAGCCAACTGGCTGCGGAGGGCCGCTCCATCGAGGAGATCGCCGGACGTTTCAGTGTCGCGGAACGCGACGTGCGACGCGCGCTGAAGCTCGCGAGCGTCGCCCCCAAGCTGATCGACGTGTTCCGCGACGACGGCATGACCTACGAGCAGGTGTGCGCGCTCGCGTTGAGCGACGACCACGAGCAGCAGGAGCGCATCTGGTTCGGGGCACAGCAGGCATGGCAAAGGAGCGCCCGGCAAATTCGTGAGGTCATCACGCAGGAGGAAACGAGCGCGAGCGATAACCCGCTCGTCGCGTTCATCGGGCTGGACGCTTACGAGGCCGCAGGCGGATACGTGCGTCGCGACTTGTTTAGCGATGCGAAGAACAACGGTTATGTCAACGACCTCGAATTGCTCAATCGACTGGCGGTCGAAAAGCTCAGTGTGATCGCGGTCGACATCGGCGCGGAGGGATGGTCATGGGTCGAAACCAATGCACAGCGCGATTCACTGCAACTGTCGAAGTATGGCCGTTTGCGTCCCGAGCATCGGGAATTCACGCGCAAGGAAAAGACCGAGTTCCGCAAGCTCGAAAAGGCACGGGACGACGCACGAGCAGCCCTGAACGCATACTACGACGCGGACGGCGAGGAGGAAGACGACGCGAAGCGCGAAGCGCTGGAGCAAGCCGCGCAGGACGCCGATGCGGCCGTTGAAGCTTACGCAGAGCGGCGCGAAGCATGGACGGACGAACAGAAGGCACGCGCGGGCGCGTATGTCTGGATCGACCATGCAGGCGGGCTACAGATCGAGCGAGGTCTCGTCAAGCCACAGGAGAAAGCGGCAGTGAAAGAGGCGGGCGTGGCCGGGGCTGACCGAATCGTTCCCGAGAAGGTCAAGCCGTTGCACGGCGAAACGTTGTGCGAACGACTGACCGCACATCGCACGGCTGCTGTGCAAGCCGAACTGATGAAGCAGCCGACCGTCGCGCTGGCCTATCTGATGTTCGCGATGGTGCCGCGCGTGTTTTCGGAGCAGTTCGAAGCGCGGGCGGCTGACGCGCTCGATGCGCAGTTCACACCGACCCATGAACGCCTGTTGCGCGTGGCCGATGATATGGCTGACAGTCCGGCATGGCAGTTCATCGACGTCGAGCGCCAGAAGTGGCGCGCCATGCTGCCGATTAAGGTTCGCGACCTGCTGCCGTGGCTGCTGGCGTGCTCCGAGGACGTGCTCGCTAATCTGTTTGCCTTCTGTGTCGCCGCGACCGTCAACGGGCTGAGTCGCTGGGACAAGGGGCACAACGTCAACACGCTGGCTGACACGCTCAGACTCGACATGACGGCGTACTGGAAGCCGACCCGCGCGAGCTACCTGAACCACGTTCCGAAGCAGCGCATCATCGACGTTGTCACGCAGGCTATATCAGCCGAGGCGGCCGGGCCGCTTGAGGGAATGAAGAAGGGCGAAGCGGCGGCCGCCGCCGAGCTGCGGCTCGCGGATAGCGGCTGGTTGCCGGAAGTGCTGACGAACCGGCAGACAAACCCGCCCTGGGGGGACGACGAGACGGACGCCGACGATTCCGAAGCGGAGCCCACGCCCGACATTCCGATCTGATGTGTTGATCGACTGAGCAATGCAGACGCCCCCGCATGGGGCGTCTTATCCAGCACAACCTTGCGCGCCGGTCGTCCAATGGACCACGGGCGGCTAGGTTATTGAAAAATGCCTCTTGATATAACGGGCTTTTAGTCCTAATATATCCATATGGCCGCAGCATATCGCAGCGGTCCCAATCCGGAGAAAAACCGTGACGCAAATTACCCGCCTCGCTCGCACCTTCGCTCCCAACGCCCCGGCGCTTCGCGCGGACACGCCGCTGTCGAATGAACAGATCGCACGCGTCGCGCCGTCGATCCTCGCGACCGAGGCGCACGAAAGCCGGTCGGAGCGTTACACGTACATCCCGACAATCAAAGTGCTCGACGGTCTGCGAAAAGAAGGCTTCGAACCGTTCTTTGTGTGCCAGACGCGCGTGCGCGACGAGAGCAAGCGCGAGCACACGAAGCACATGATCCGCTTGCGCCACACGAACCAGATCAACGGCGCGGAAGCCGACGAAATCATCCTGCTCAACAGCCACGATGGCACCAGCAGCTATCAGATGATCGCCGGCATGTTCCGGTTCGTCTGCAAGAACGGCATGGTTTGCGGCGACACGCTGTCGGATATCCGCGTGCCGCACAAGGGCAACATCGTGGACAACGTGATCCAGGGCGCGTTCGACGTGCTCGACGGCTTCGACCTGATCCGCGAGCAAAAGGAGGGTATGCAGGCCGTCACGCTGAAGCCTGAAGAACAGGCGCTGCTCGCTGAAACCGCGCTATCGCTGAAGTACGAGCCGAACGCGGACGTGCCCGCGCCGATCACGCCGGATCAACTGTTGCGCGCACGACGCACCGAGGACCGTAACGACGACCTCTGGACGACGTTCAACCGGATTCAGGAAAACATGATCCGGGGCGGGCTGCGTGGCCAGTCGGCATCGGGGCGGACGATCCGAACCCGCGAAGTGGCGGGAATCGACCAAAACGTGAAGCTCAACCGGGCGCTATGGGTATTGGGTGAGGGGATGCGCCAGCTCAAGCAGAGCTAAGCTCCGGCACCCCGGCAAGCAGTCACGGCAGCCCCGCCTATGCGGGGCCGTCTTTTTTGGGCGGCACCGGATCGAATGGGTTGGGCCAGTACTGTTTGACTTTCGCATCCGCGCGCGCGCTCCGCTGTTCAGGTGTCAGCAGGCGTTTTTGTTCGCGCGTGAGTTGAGCGGTGAGCCAGTCGTCGGGAAGCTTCGCGCCGACTGGCGCGATCGGGCGGCGCTCGTGCACAACGGGAGGTGTGGTCGCCGCGTCCGGGGCGGGTTGGGCTGCGTCGTCGGGCGCTGGTGAGCGGGCCGCTGCCGGGTTCGGCGCGTCCACCGCTTGGTTGACTGCCGGACCGGTTTCCGGACGTGACGCGCGCGAGCCGCGGGTCACGATGCCGCGTTCGCGCCGGATACGTTTAAGCGCGGCGGCAAAGGTTTGGTAGGTGAAATCCAGTCCCTGCTTGGCGAGGGTGTCGATGATGGACTCGTACCGGACGCCGGCCTGAATGGCGTTTTCGACGTGCTCGAAGATGTCGCGAAGTTGAGCGGTCTTTGACCGATTGGGGCCGGCCGCGAGCGCGGCGAGTTGTCCGGCAATAAGGTCGGCATCCATATGGGCCACTCCGAAGCGATTCAACGACCGCAGATTAGCACGGCATAGCTAAAAAGCTCCCCTATTTTGGCCTAACGCTGGCCTGCCATTGGCCTATCTATCGCCTAACTTGACCAAAGGTAACTCAATTAATGGCCCATGAGTGACCTAACGTCACCTATTACTGGCCTATCTTTGAAAGTGCGCGCCAGCGCCGAGGCACGACAGATACGTAAACGGAAATGCTGACGCCTTCCCGTTTCTCTATCCCGTGCTCCAAGGGGATGCCCCTTGGAGAACCCGGCCGGCTCCGCCGGCGGCGCATCACCGCGCCATGCGTGGTGATGCCTGCGCGCAACGCGCGCACCGCTTCGCTCGTGGCGAATGGATACGGAAGCGGCGGTACGTTGGAATGATGTCGACGCCGCGTCAGGGCGTGAGGAATGCACAGTAGACGTCGTGAAGCGGAACTGCGCGAGCAATGCCGATAAGCTGACGCAGTCTCGCGTCTCGAGGCTACGACCCGAGTGAATTCGAGCAGCAGCAAAAGGTCACCAACCGCGCCGATCCGGCTATGTCCCGAAATGAAGGGGAACATAGACACGGCTATGGCCCCCTTCATTTCGAGACATTTTATTAGTTATCAAGTTACTTAATAATGTGCATCGGGGAAATGGTGGAGGGGACGCGTCACACGGCAGTTCGCCGGGTCTGCTGCGCCGATTGCGAGGACCCACGCCGATCGGGTAGGGTGGCGACATCTTCAACGTCCTGACAGGAGCAAACATGAACAAACAGGAACTCGTTGACGCCGTCGCCGCGCAGACCGGCGCGAGCAAGGCGGCCGCCGCTGAAACGCTCGAGGCGCTGATCGGCGCCATCACCACGGCCGTCACGCAGGGCGACACCGTGCAGCTGATCGGCTTCGGGTCGTTTTCAACAGGCCAACGCGCCGCGCGGACCGGCCGTAACCCGGCAACGGGAGCCGAGATCCAGATCGCTGCGGCGAAGACGGTCAAGTTCACGGCGGGCAAAGCATTCAAGGATGCGGTGAACGGCGCCTGAAGTTTGGCAGAGGGTCAACCGGGTTCCCAGACCTCCATGCACCGGGCAGCGATCTAGCTCAATCAAAGCGTCGGCACGAGCAATATCCAGGAGCACGTCACTGCCCCGCGATAGGGTTAAAGGTTTGTCCCGCATCGATTGTAAAATGATGCGACAACGGAAAAGTGATGGTCAGCAACGACCACAGTACGGGAGAGCGGGGCGATGGAAGCGAAACAGTATCCGGTCGAGGTCCAACCGGACTTCTTGAAACAGATCACGCGTGCAAAGCCCGTCCCGGCGCTCTCCGAACTGCTCTGGAACGCGTTCGACGCCGACGCCAAGACTGTCCTGATTGAGTTCGAGTACAACGTCCTCGGCTCGCTGAACACCATCACGGTGCGGGACGATGGCGAGGGTATTCCCCGCGCCAATGCAGAAGCCTGCTTCACATCGCTCGGCGGATCCTGGAAGAAGTTCACGACGCACACCACGAGCGGCAGGTTGCTTCATGGTCAGGAAGGTCGCGGACGGTTCAAGGCGTTCTCGCTCGGCAACGTCGCCGAATGGTTGGTCTGTTACGAGCGAGACGGCAAACGCTGGTCCTACACCATCCGCATGACGGCCATCGACATTGGACACGTCAACATCAGCGACGAGGAAGAGGCAAGCGACAATTCGCCCACTGGCGTGAGCCTGGTCATCAGCGACCCGATCAAAGATTTCCGGACCTTCACGACGGAGGACGGACGTCAGGAGTTGACCGAGATGTTCGCGCTGTACCTATCCGACTACGAAGGGGCGAAGATCGTGCTTGACGGCGCGGCCATCGACCCTGGCACCGCGATCGCGGGGCGCAAGTCGTTCAGCCTGGCCGACGTGGTAATCAATAACAAGGAATATTGGGTGCGGTTGCACGTCGTCGAATGGAAGGCGGCAGGCGAACGTGCGCTCTACTTATGCAATGAGAAGCGATTCCCGCTCTTGCAAGTGGAACGGCGTTTTCACATCCTCGGGCGGTTCCAGTTCTCAGGGTACCTCTACTCACCGTACCTTGATCAGGCGCAAAAGGATGGTACCGTCGATCTCGCCGAAATGCAGCCGGCGATCATCGCGGCAATCAGCGAAGCCCAGCAGACGATCAAGGACCACTTCCGCACCCGAGCGGCTGAGGAAGCTCGGTCGGTCGTTGAAGAATGGAAGGAGCAGAACGTCTATCCGTTCCCTGGTGAACCGGAAACTGCCGTCGAGAAGGTTGAGCGCCAGGTGTTCGACATCGTAGCAACCAACGTCGCACGGCACCTGCCAGACTTCTCAACCACGCAGCCAAAGAACCGTAAGTTTCAACTGCGGATGCTTCGGCAGGCGATCGAGCGCAGTCCGGAAGACTTGCAGGTCATCATGGAAGAGGTCCTGCTGCTGCCAAAAAAGCAGCGGGAAGAACTGGCGCAACTGCTGCGCGAAACCTCCCTGTCGTCGATCATCAGCGCCGCCAAGGTTGTGGCGGACCGCTTGAAATTTCTCGATGGTCTCGAAGCGGTGCTGTTTGACCCAGAGCCCAAGAAGCGTTTCAAAGAGCGCACACAGTTGCATAAGATCATTGCGCAGAACACCTGGCTCTTCGGCGAGGAGTTCAGTCTGTCGGTGAACGATCAGTCGCTGACGGCGGCTCTGGTCGAGCACAAGAAGCTACTGCGCACCGAGGTCGTGATCGACGAGCCGGTGAAGCATATTTATCAGAAGCAGGGCATTTTGGACCTGATGCTGTCGAAGGCGACCAAGCGACACCGCGCCAATCAGTTGACGCACCTGGTTGTGGAACTGAAAGCACCCAAGGTCAAGATTGGTCCTGACGAGGTGACCCAGATCCAAGGCTACGCGTTCTCCGTGATGGAGGACGCGCGCTTCTCAAAGGTCGGCGTTACGTGGAACTTCTGGGTTATCAGCGATGAACTCACGCCTTACGTCGAAAAGTTGGTGGGTGAGTCGGGCATCTTGCACAAAAACCCAGACACCAATCTCACGATCTACGCGAAGACCTGGGCACAGATCCTGGATGAGAACCGTGCGCGCATGAAGTTCTTCCAGGACAGCCTGCAAGTGGAGGTGGACAAACCCGCCGCCCTGAAATACTTGCAGGAGCAATACGCCGCCTACCTGGAAGGCATTTTCGAAGTGGACGATTCGGAAGATGCAGAGGCCGATGCAGATCCCGAAGCCGACGCGGAAGACGCCGCGGCCTGATCACGCTTAGTATGGGCCACCAGAAGTTCGGTTTGGTGGCCTTCATTGAGAGCTTCGAAGCGCGGCCTCAGCCCCTGACAAGCTGTGCGCTTCCTATAATTCTGCGGGTATAGGCAACGGTCCCGCGTTACGCCAGCCGTCTTTGGCACGGGACGTCGCGAATCCGAAACAAGGACATACGTGAAGAAGTCGATCCGCCGCGGTGCGTGGCCATGACGCCGCGTCGATGCCCGACGCAGGCCGTTGGGGTAGCGGCAGAGATCGGCCAATTGCCGCCGATTGCCATCGTTCTCACGCGTTGCTTGGAGGGCTGATCTGCGCAATGTGCGCGCGACGTAACATCTAGACTGTAGCGCAGCTGACAGCTAGCCATCTACGATTGATCGCCTAAGATGTTTTCATGAACAAACTATAGCGTCGGCACGCCGTGTGGTCACGTATAGGATTCCTTAATACATGGATATCTAAGGAGCATGCCATGGCTAGTGATGGTGGAGCGGATGGTGGTGTAGACGTAACCAGCGGCGCTTGTGCGCCTGCCAAGGGAGGGGGGGAACCGAAACCGAAGCCGAAACCGAAACCGAAAGCGAAAGAATTGCCAGAAGCGGTTCATAAAGATCTTTCTCAGCAGCACGCCGGAGCTGTCGAAGATCGGCCTGAGGACTGTACGAGTGAAAGGGTCCTAACGATCAGGCCGGGCACTTGTACTTGGTTCCTAGTGCAAGTTCGTGCGAAACGTTTTACTCCAGAGGATCGAACGACGGTCGAGAATCAGCTCAAGCGGATCGTCGAAGACTATTGCCAATCGGTTCCGACGCATACCGAGGAAGAATAGCTCCAGCTTTTGTGCCACAGGCAAGCCCCGCAGCGGACCACGGATTGAAGGGGAGGCCGGGGCGCGGCGATAGCGGCGCCCGAGCCGCCCTTGGGCGCATGGACGTTCCCAACCTTGGCCTTACGGCCCGACCTCAGGCCGACTCGAGCCTGCGACCGATCCGCTGCGAGCCTGCTCGTATCAGGCAGCGTCTTGGGTATCCTTGGCAGCTTCGAGAATCAACGGGTTCAGGATGGCCGGGTCGAGGACGAGTTCAACCAGTTCCCTCGCTGCTTGAACATCCGGAATCTCCGTATTACCTGCGTGCGACAAGTTTGAACGTACGCGGTACAGGTCGCCAGCGCGTGTCACCCACGACTTGATGTCGACGCTATCGAACTCCCCGGTTTTCGCGGCATCAGAACCCTATGCTAGCAGGGTTGCTGAACATATTAGCGCGCCTGTGAACGCTGCTAGCGCTTATTGTGAACGCCTACAACAGAACGCTATGACCGGCACGCTGCTGCGATGCTGTCGGTGAACCAGGCCTTGAGCGATTGAACGGCTTGTTTGGTTTCGGCAGTGGCGGGATGGACGAGGTAGTAGCCGGCGCCCAAGGGAAGCGCATTATCGAACGGCTCGATCAGTTCACCACGAGCAAGTTCCGCCTCTACGAGGAGAGGGCTCGTCAGCACGACGCCTTGCGCACGCACTGCGGCGTCGATCGCCATCAATGACTGGTCAAACTGAATACCCGTAATGGCTTCGATCTCCGAGCCCTCGAGACTGCTAAATCGAGCCAGCCATGCGGCCCAGTGCGGGTGTAACGTGTTATGAAGCAGTGTTGCTGTGCGCAGATCGTCGGGGCGCTTTAATCGGTGATGTTTCGCGTACGTGGGGTTGCAATACGCGCGGGCCTCGTCATGGCACAGCAGTTGAACGGATAGTCGCGCATCCGTCCCGTCAAAATGTCTGACCGCGAGATCGACACCGTCCAGTTCGAAGTCGACCATTGTTGTCGTCGTGCTCAGGCTCAATGCAATCCCCGAGTTCGCCTGCAGAAAATCGGCCATGCGCGGGGCGAACCACTTCGCGGCGAAACTCGGCGGCATTGACAACCGCACGCCGTTACCGCGACGCTCGCGAATGCGGTGGCTCGCGTGAATAAGCTCTGCCAGGGCGGGCTGAATCTGTGCGAAGTAGGCGCGACCGTCCTCTGTGGGCGTTACCCGCCGTATCTGTCGCGCGAACAGGGCGACGCCGAGCCATTCCTCAAGCTTCTGGATCTGCTGGCCGACTGCACCAGGTGTGACGTTCAGTTCTTGGGATGCAAGAGTAAAACTGCCGAGCCGCATTGCGGCTTCGAACGCAGTAAGTGCCTTCAGTGGAGGGATAGGTCGCATAGCTCAGTTTTTCTATTCCATAGCCAACATTAAATCATTTGTAGGCCATGACCGTACCGAACACAATCAGGACTTCATCCGCTCTCCCGGTGCGCTGTCATGAACCCCGCTTATTTCGCATTCGCCGCCCTCGGACTGATCTGGGGCACCAATTTCCTGTTCATGAAGTGGGCGAGCGCCGATCTGGCTGCCAGCCAGATCGTGTTTCTGCGCGTGCTTTTCGGCTTTATCCCTCTACTGGCGGTCGCGCTTTTCAGTAAGGCGCTCAAATGGCGCCATCTCCGGCACGCCCACCATTTCGTGGTGATGTCCCTGCTAGCGACGGTGATCTACTACTACGCGTTCGCGAAGGGAGCCGGCCTGCTGTTCTCCAGCATTGCCGGGATGTTGAGCGGCGCCATTCCGCTCTTTTCCTTCCTGTGTGCATGGGCACTGCTGCGCGAGGAGCGCCCGAACGTGCGCATGATCACGGGCATCGTCTGTGGATTCGTCGGCGTACTGTTGATCGCGCGCCCGTGGCACGCGACCGGCGTCAATCTGCGCGGCGTTGGCTATATGGTGGCCGGTTCGCTGAGCGTGGGCTGCTCGTTCGTGTACGCGCGTCGCTTTCTTTCCGACCTGGATCTCTCGCCGCTTGCGCTCTCAACATGGCAGATTGGCTTCGCACTGATCCTGATCAGCTGCGTCACGGACTTCCATGGCATGACGCGTGTGACAGGCGACGCACGGGCTCTGATTGGCCTCGTGTTTGGACTGGGTCTGACGGGCACAGGGGTCGCTTACATCCTGTATTACTTCATCGTCGGGCGGCTCGGAGCAGTTGCCGCTTCCAGCGTGACCTACATTCCGCCGGTCGTCGCGCTCATTATGGGATCGATGATTGCGCATGAACCGATCGGCGCAGTTGAAACGCTGGCGATGGTCGCAATCCTCGGTGGTGTGTTTCTCCTGCAAAGCGGCAGGCAACCGCACGCACCCACGGTGCACAAGGAGGTGAAGGAGATCGGCTAAGACCGTCGTGCCTTCGGAACGCCTTCATTGCATATTTCGCGGTCCGCACCTCGGCATCTCAACGGAGGTCCGCTGGTGACCGGTTAGCCTGAAGTTGCCGGAGCCTCGACACAAAGTACTCTTTTGAATCAATTGGTTACGGTTGATCCGCTGTTGGGCTTCTGCCTACGCGGCAATGGTCTTCAGCAGTTCAAGGGCCCGCAGCTGTTTGGCGCGGCGTGCCGTATCAAGGGTGAAGGAGGCTTCGTGCGCAGGCGTTCCGGGGTGACGGCAGGTATTGCGCACGATGGTGCTGAGGTGTTGCAGCACGAGCCGAGGCCGTGCACGCAGGTGCCATCGTCCAGTGTCCTGTTTCAGGCCTTGCGCCGGGCGCTGGTTGAGCGACTGGCAGGTGCGACCGGATCGCGTTGCGCTTTGGCCGCCTGCTCTTCGTCGGCGAGCAGCAGCGGGCGCCAGGCCTGCATCATGTGCCACTTGACGTAGTAGGCGAGCATGCACAACAGCAGGCGGGCACGCGCCCGATCGGACAGGCGGTGATAGATCGGCCGCACCTCGAGGCCGGCGGTCTTCATTGAACGGAAGCCCTGCTCGACCTGACTGAGTTTCTTGTAGTTGCGCACGACGTCGTCGCTGCTCATGCGTTTGTGAGGAACGGCGGTGCTGATCAAGTAGATGCCGTCGAGGGCGGACTCCTGGGTGACGCGTACATCGTTGATCACGTACTCGAAGGACGCGTCACCGATTTCTAGATAAAAGGGTTTGCTGACCTTGTAGCGGGTTAGCATCTTGCTCACGCACAGGCCGAAGCGGTCCTGGCCTTTCAGACGCCCGGCCGCAGCACCTTGGCGAATCTGTTCGAGCAGTGCAACGGTGGTTCCCAGCAGCGACTGGCGCGTGTGGGCGCGCTTCCTCGCGAGCTCGGGGTGCGGCAGACAACCAGGCGCTCGCCGGGATAGTCGGCGTGGGTGAATTCGAACAGGTTGCGCTCATCAAAGAGCCCCAGCTGCAGGGCCCCCTCGCTGGCTAGCACGCGCAGGCTGCCGGACTACAGTGCGGTAATCCGCTGCAGCCCGGTTTCGGCCCTGAGTGCATCGATATGGGTCTGGGCGATCATGCCAGATCGCCAACCGGGACCATTTCGTCGATGCCGAAGCGCTCACGCGGCTGCTTGAGCTGCGGCATGAATGTCTGCGCATCGGCCGTCTTGCCCTCAAACACCGAGATGGCGACCGGCACGCCACGCGCATCGGTAAGCAGATCATAGTTGACCTGCAGCTTGCCGCGCTTGCCGTCACGGTTGTAGCCTAGGGCGGCCAGCTCGCAGGTGCTGCACGGACCGAATTTCATGCTCGTTACATCGACAATCGTGTCACGACGAACTGGGGTGTCGACGCGTCTTGGACGTGCCGCCGTAGGACGCGATAAAAACTTCACAGCAAAAACCTCGGCGGAGCGGTGTTTCGCGCCACCGAAGTGACAGTTTTGCTTCCGCTCCGAGCGCCATAAAAAGTCACTTCACCTCAGTCCGCATCAAATTTGACACGACGCATCGACGCAGAGATTCGCCGGAGGTTTCGAGGCTTGATCTGCACGGAAGTAGTTTCGTCGCAGAACGCAGCTATATCGCTAAACGTCGTTAGTGATATAGCTGCTCGATGCGGGCCGGTTGCGGCGAGCGCCACTTATGAACAAGGCATTAAACTCCTCGACTTTAACCGCTGATCGAAGGGCTGAAATGGCTACCCGCGATTGACGAATCAGAGAATGAGTTTACAGCGCCTGAGTCCCCTGACTATCCGCTGTCAGCTCACCGTCGACAGATTTCGCATGGATGCCGAAGAAATAATACACCGCGACGAGAAGAGCGATCCAAACCGGTCCGATGACGAGTGCAACGCGAGTGCCCGACGATTGAGCCATGATGACCATAACGAATGCGAGGAACGCAAGCGCCACGTACGACATCAAGGGAAACAAAGGAAGTCGGATTGGCAGGCGATGTAATTCAACGGCGGTAATGCGCTTGCGAAAGCGCAAGTGTGCCAAGAGAATCACACCCCATGTCCACACTCCCGCGAAGGTGGCCACGGCTGTAAGCCATACAAAGACCTGGGCAGGCGCAAGGTAATTCAATACTACCCCGACCAACAGCAACAGCACCGAAAAGAGCACGCCATAGATTGGCACGCCGCCACTGCTGACGCGTGCAAACTGACGCGGTGCCTGTCTCTGCAATGCGAGGTTGTAGAGCATGCGACCGGTACTGAAGATGCCGCTATTACACGAAGACAGTGCCGCGGTCAGAACGACAAAATTGATCAACCCAGCTGCAGCGGGAATGCCGAGGCGCTCGAAGGTCAGGACGAATGGGCTGCCTTGAGTGCCAATCTGATTCCAAGGGTAGATCGACATTACGACAAACAGTGCACCGACATAGAAGATTACGACACGCCAGAAGACAGAATTGACAGCTCGGGAAAGCGAGCGTTCAGGATTGCGCGCTTCTCCGGCCGTGAGGCCAAGCATCTCCACTCCCTGGTAGGCAAAGATTACCATCGGCAGCGCGGCGAGCAGACCAGCCACACCATTCGGCATGAAACCGCCGTGCGACCAAAGGTTCGAGATTCCGGTGTGAACCCCGCCATTTCCGAGACCCATCGTGATCATCAGTCCGCCACCGATGATCATGAGCACAATCGTCACGATCTTGACTAACGCGAACCAGAATTCGAACTCTCCGTACAGTTTGACGGCCACAAAATTGGCGGTGCCCATGATGACGAGCGCGCAGAACGCCCATATCCAGTTTGGCACGTCTTGGAACCAAACGTGCATGTACACACCGACCGCTGTAATTTCTGCCATGCAGACGACTATCCACATGAACCAGTACGTCCAACCCGTGAGATAGCCCGGTAATGGCCCAAGATAGTCCTGCGCATATCGGCTGAAAGCGCCCGCGACAGGGTTGTGGACTGCCATCTCGCCAAGCGCGCGCATTATGATAAAGACGGCGGCGCCGCCCAAAGCGTATAAGAGAAGAATTGCGGGGCCGGCCGTTTGAATCGCTGTCGCCGAGCCGAGAAACAGTCCGACACCGATCGTGGCACCGAGTGCCATGAAGTTGATGTGTCTTTCTTCGAGACCACGATGCAGTTTTTCACCTTGTGTCTTCACAGGTGTCTCCTTTCATTAAATTTTTGTTACTGAATGCCTTGGACGGACGAGTTTGAGTTTAGAACTCGTTAATAGATAAATCTGTCGGATTGCGTCTTTCCTAGGAGGAAATGGAAGGAATCCAGAACTCAATCGAATCTGTATCTCGGATGGACAGGTGTCGGGCGAATCGCTGGCCTGGCGACGTGGACCTCCTTACCCACGACACCAGACAGCGAGTGCGCGCTATCCCCGCCGGCCGAGCGATAATTACAATTTGACGCAGATCGCCGTGCGCTCAGGGCGTGTGTCGCTCATCTTTGATGTGGCACCGACGAAAGCGATGCATAAGCGACTGCGATCGCGGCAGCTAACCTCGCGTTGTTGAGACCGATCTCGACACTGCATCCCGCGCTTGCCCCGTCGGTAATTGCATTCACACGAGAAATAAGGAAGGGCGTCACGCCCTTGCCGGTTATACCTTCCAAATCCGCTTCCGCCAGTGCCTGCTCAATCGCGAGATCGATGTCATCACGTGGCAGCGCGAATCGCTCGGGAATCGGATTGGCAATCACAAGGCCATTGTTCAGAGCCAGCGCCCAGTTCGCTTGCATGACATGAGCTATCCGGCGAGGATCGTCGAGGCGCACATCGACACCAAACTCACTATCTCGAGTAAAGAATCCGGGAAGACTGTCGGTGCAGTAGCCGATTACCGGCACGCCGTGCGTCTCCAGATATTCCAGGGTCAGCTGGACGTCGAGGATCGACTTGATGCCAGCGCAGACCAACGCCACCGGCGTGCGGGCGAGTTCCTGCAGGTCAGCGGATATATCGAAGCTCTCCTGAGCGCCCCGATGCACGCCGCCGAGACCGCCAGCGGCAAACACACGAATCTTCGCAAGGTCCGCGATTATCATCGTCGCCGAGATTGTCGTCGCACCATCGCCGCCACACGCGACAAGAATTGGAATATCGCGTCGACTGACCTTGGCAACATTGCGGCCGCCGCGGGCAAGGCGCTCAATCTCGCCACGCGTCAGACCGACCTTTATACGGCCGTCCAGAATCGCGCAGGTAGCGGGTGTGGCGCCGTGGGCGCGGACCTCCGCTTCCAACCCAAGCGCTGTTTCAGCGTTTCCTGGCCATGAGGAACCATGCGAGATGATCGACGATTCCAGTGCCACAACCGGCCGCCCCGCGCCCAATGCCGCGGCGACTTCCGGGTGGATGTCAAAAAATCCACTCAAACTCATCGAATTTCTCCCTCCAAGGCCAACATAGCGACGCACTTCCACCGGCCGTACGCCTCTCAAATACCGTGTCCACCTGTTGAGCGACCCATCCGCTCAATGGAGCAGCTCGGGTCGCCCATTAGGCGAATGTCACGCAGCACGCGAGGTCGTCACGATTGGCGTCAGATTGCGCGCCTTGGCCAAGGTAAGCGCGGTGTCTTCAATCATGTCCTCCTGGCCGCCTACCATGCCACGGCGTCCCAGTTCGACGAGGATCTCGCGCGCCGGAACGCCATATCGCTTCTCCGCGCGCTTTGCAAAAAGGAGAAAGGAACCATACACGCCTGCATACCCGAGCGTAAGCGCGTCGCGATCAACACGGATGGGGAAATCCATGATGGGTACAACAAGATCTTCTGCGACGTCCTGGATCTTCCAGAGGTCGACGCCGGTCTCGATACCCATGCGCTCGCAAACTGCCACGAGCACTTCCATCGGCGTATTGCCGGCACCCGCGCCCAGGCCAGCAGCGGCGGCGTCGACGCGGTTTGCGCCAGCCTCGACTGCGGCGATCGAGTTCGCCACGCCCATCGCAAGATTGTGGTGTCCGTGAAAGCCGAGTTCAGTCTCGGGCTTTAGCGCAGCCCGCACGGCTGAAAGTCGGGCCTTAACGTCTTCGGGCAGCATGTATCCAGCAGAGTCCGTGACATAGACGCAGTTCGCGCCATAGCTTTCCATAAGCTTGGCCTGCTTGACGAGACCCTCAGCCGTGCTCATGTGAGCCATCATCAGGAAGCCCACGGCATCCATTTCGAGCTTGCGCGCGAGCGTGAGGTGCTGTTCTGACACGTCTGCTTCGGTGCAGTGTGTTGCCACGCGGATCGTTTCGACGCCAACCTCGTGCGCCATCTTCAGATGGTCCACCGTGCCAATACCCGGAATCAGCAGCGCCGAGACGCGGGCCTGCTTCATCAGCGGGATGACCGCGCCGAGGTATTCCTCGTCCGTATGCGCCGGAAAGCCGTAGTTCACAGAGCTGCCGCCCAGACCATCACCGTGCGTGACTTCGATCAGCGGTACACCTGCTTCATCCAGGCCCTGTGCAATCACCTTCATCTGGTCCAACGTCATCTGGTGGCGCTTCGGATGCATTCCATCACGCAGTGTCATGTCATGCACAATGATCTTTTTGCCTTTTACGTTCATGTCTGGTGCCTCCTTAGTGCGCGACGGCTTCGAGCTTGAGCGCGCCGTTCAGAATCTCTTCGGCGAACATTTCGGCGGTGCGTGCCGCGGCCGCCGTCATGATGTCCAGGTTGCCCGCATACTTCGGCAGGTAGTCGCCCAAGCCTTCGACCTCCAGGTAAATCGAGACCCGATCCCCGTCGAACACCGGGCCGTTGACGAGCCGGTAGCCGGGCACGTACTTGCGGACCTGTTCGATCATTTCGTGTACAGACTGCTCGATCGCGGCCGCGTCCGGCGTGCCGTCCACCAGGCAGTGAACGGTGTCGCGCATGATGAGCGGTGGATCAGCAGGATTGATGACGATAATTGCCTTACCGTCCTTAGCGCCGCCTACCTTTGCGACCGCTTTTGCTGTCGTGCGTGTGAATTCGTCGATGTTCTTGCGTGTCCCGGGGCCGGCCGAACGGCTGGATACCATGGCAACAATCTCGGCATAACGGACCGGTTGTACGCGTGAAACGGCATGCACCATCGGGATCGTCGCCTGACCGCCGCACGTGACCATGTTGACATTCATCACGCTTTTGCCAAGGTGTTGCTTCAGGTTCACCGGCGGTACGCAGTACGGGCCGATGGCTGCGGGCGTGAGGTCAATCATCATCACGCCGAGTTCATTGAGCTTGCGTGAGTTCTCCGCATGCACATAAGCACTAGTCGCATCGAATGCAATCTGGACGCCATCGGCTTGCACATGAGGCAGCAGGCCGTCCACGCCTTCGGACGTCGTCTTTAGCCCCATCTCCCGGGCCCTCTTAAGACCGTCGGAGTCGGGGTCGATACCCACCATCCACACCGGCTCCAGCACCTCGCTGCGTTGCAACTTTGCCAGCAAATCGGTGCCTATGTTCCCCGGGCCAATCAACGCACACTTCACCTTGTTCGTTGCCATGTCTCCTCCTTCAGATTAAGCGAATCGGACCGAGCAGCTTCCGATTCCGTCGATAGAAACATTGAGGCTGTCGCCGGCTGCCACCGGAACCATCGCCGCCAATGAGCCAGACAGCACCACTTCGCCGGCCTTCAATGATTCGTTCAGGTTGCCAAGCGTGTTGGCGAGCCACGCGACCGCTTCGAGCGGGTTTCCAAGCGCAGCAGCACCGGTTCCGGTGGTCACCACCTCGCCGTTCTTTTCCAGTTTCATCGCACAGCCGACGAGGTCGACCTCACGCGGATCGACGATCTGGTTGCCAAGCACGAAAGCGCCGCACGATGCGTTGTCGGCCACCGTGTCTTCGATGCGGATTTTCCAGTCCCGGATGCGCGAATCGACGATTTCAAAGCACGCCATAACACCCTCGGTTGCAGCGAGGACATCCTCGGCCGTAACGCCAGGGCCTTGAAGGTCATGCTTGAGCAAAAAGGCAATTTCCCCCTCTGCCTTAGGCTGAATCAGCGAGGTAATCGGGATCGCTTCGCCTTCCTCGTAAATCATCGCGTCGGTGAGCATGCCGAAATCTGGCTGATAGACGCCCAGCATGTCCATCACTACCTGCGATGTCACACCGATCTTTTTGCCGATGATCTGTTCGCCGGCCTCGACCCGCCGGGCGTTGAGGCGTTGCTGGATGCGGTATGCGTCCTCAATGGTCAGATCAGTGTGGCGGCTTGTTAGCGGTTCGAGCACGCGGCGGTCTGTTAAGGCGGCGTACAGCTCGTCGCCAAGCGAACTTATAAGAAGGTCGTTCATGGTTGCTGACTCGTGGGCGAGTTCACTTCATCGGAATGACTGGCGGCGACCTGCCCACCCTCCAGCCGGTAAAAATCAGACCACTCCAGCAATTGCTGGCTTGTTGTACCTACACCACCACAGGCGATGACGACGATGCGCTGCGCGTCCGGGAAATACTCGGGGACCCGGGCGAGTGCCGCCACCGATGCCCCGCAGGCCGGTTCGGTCAGAAGGCGATGCTCTTCAAGTAGAGTCACACTGCCTTGAATCGCTTCAGCGTCAGTCACCAGGCAGTTTCGAATCTGATGCTCTTTGGCGAGCGCCACTATGCGTGCGGTCACCTTATTGGCACCAAGCGACGTAGCTATGGATTGGATCTTCGGGAGCGCGACCGGCTCACCAGCCTTGAGCGCCTGATCGTATGAATCTGCGCCCTCGGTCTCTACTGTGAGTACCGGAATATCACTCCAACCGACCCTCCGCAGTCCTTCAATGACCCCTGCGAGCAGGCCGCCACCGCCGACCGAGCAAACGAGCAGATCAGGACGTTCGGTTTGCCGGGCGATCTCCTCGACCATCGTCGCGTGACCTTCCCACAGCAGGGGGTCGTCGAACGCAGGGAGGTACGCATCGCCATCCCCCAGCATCGAGAGTGCATAGGCATTCGATTCACCAAAATTCGCGCCGTGAACCACGACCTCTGCTTCCTCGCCGCGAATGATGGACTTTGCGCGCTCCGATGTCGTCTGGGGTACGACGACCGTCACCGGAATTCCAAGCTCCCGGCCCGCGTAGGCCACTGCGCACCCAGCGTTGCCTCCGGACGCGGTGATGAAGCGCCGCGCACCCCGGCGCTTGTGTTCTTCACAGGCGAAGCCAACGCCGCGCAGCTTGAATGAGCCACTCGGCTGCAGGCCCTCGAGCTTCAGGAGGATTGTTCTGCCCGTCTTAAGCGAGAGCGCCCGGGACTTGATTAGCGGTGTTTCGATATGCAGTGTCATAGGAGGACTTCATCTGTGAAAGGCGTTGGCATTTGATACGAATACTTCGACGACGGTGCCGGCTCCAACGCCCTGGCGTCACCAATGCGTCTACGCGAGTCGCCATTCAGCTACGCAAGATTGGCTTTCTCAGTAGGGGAGGTCCAATCGCAAGCCACGAGCGGGTAGCCCGAGGCCTGCATTTAGAACGTTCGCCTTATGAGCGAATACTCTCTGAGTTTCAGTGAACCCAGCTTCGCGGGCATGGCCGTTGTTGGATGTGGGTCTCGAAAGACCTGAGCCATGATGACTCTTCCGTCGGCTTTAGCCGCGTTTGGTAGCCGCCGTTGCACAAATGCTGAAGCGTTGTCGTTAGCCAAGCTGGATAACAGCGGAAACCTCAACCGGGCAACGGAACGGCAGGCTCGATACGCCTACTGCGGCGCGGCTGTGCCTTCCCTTTTCGCCCAGGACTTCAACGAGGACCTCCGAGGCGCCGTTGATGACTTCCGGGTGTTCCGTAAATTCCGTGGCAGCGTGCACATAGCCCGTCACAGAGCAGACGCGGAGCACGCGCAGATCGCCCGTAAGTTGCGAGCGAAGCTGCGACAGAATCGCCATGCCGCTCATCCGTGCGGCTTCCTTTGCCTCCTCAATACTCACTTCTTTGCCGACCTGGCCGAGTGCAAACGGCTTGCCATCCTTGAAGGCGACCTGTCCAGAAATGTGCAAAAAGCCACCTGCCAGAACGGTAGGGACGTAATTGGCGATCGCTGCCTTCGGCGGTTGCAGTTCAATACCGAGTTCTGCGAGACGGGCATCCAGTTCAGCGAGGTTCATAAGATCTCCTTAAGGGTGAAATAGGTGCCGACGCATGACGCCCACGGCACGTGTGAACAAAAGTTCAGGTTTCGAGGTCATACTGGATCGAGAGCTGTCCTTTCTTCTCTTTCAGCTTCAGGATCCTGATTTTGCCAACCTGTCCAGCGGACTTGACGTGAGTGCCACCACAGCTATGCATCGGCAGGTCACCGAAGCACACAGACCTCATACCATCCTTTTCGGCTAGATGGCGCGGTACGTCATCTGCGATGAGCTGGTTGACTGTCTGCTCCACGCCCTCGGCGGTCAGAGGCTGTGGGTTGTCGCGTGGCTCGAAAACCACTCGCCCCTCACCAGGCCAGTGGTGACCTTTGCTCGCGTACCAACCCATACGCTCCACGACACCGGAAATCAGATGGCCGGCCGAGTGGAGTCGTGCATGAAGCAACCGGATTTCGGGCGACACTTCAATCACCGCATCGCCAACGGCAACTTCCTGTTCAGCGATGTGAACAACGTTGTCGCCCTCCTGGATTACACGTCCGACCCTCACGCCAGCGATACTCCCTTGGTCGGAAAGCTGTCCCCCGCCTTGCGGATGGAACAAGGTCTCGGCCAGCGTCACGCGGAACTTGCCGTCGGCAGCGGGCGAACAATCGAGCACCCGCGTGCGCATCGTCAGTTCGTCACTGTTGTAGTAGGTGCGTTGTGTCATTTCGTATTCCTCAATGCATGTTAATCATCGCGCTCAAGCGTTGCCAAATTCCACTCGACATGAGTCTGCTCTTTCAGGCACAGGGCGGCGCGTCGCGACGATCGGCGGAAAGACGACTCACTTTCCGCATGACTCCACGTTAAAGGACGTACGGCCTGCCCGCTTGTAAAAAATTGAGAGTTTGCATTTGAAGGAAGTCGGCGGCAGGGCGCTCGGCCCGGACGGAATGCCGTGCGGTTACTGGCTGCCTGGGATGGAGCTGCGTGACGCTAGTACCGCACTGAGGAAGCTACGTCTGACTGACGAGGAGGACTGAAGGGCGGGGCGCCTTGACCAGGTGGTCGGCTGCGATCTGGAACGTCAATACTTCGAAGGCGATACGCCAAAGGCTTGCCGGAACGCGCGGCTGAAGTGGCTCTGATCGTAGAAGCCAACTTCCTGAGCCACCTGTGTCAGACAGCGATCGGTGTGACTCAGTAAGGAACAGGCGCGCTCCAGCCTTAGCCGTACGACCCAGGCGTGCGGCGTCATGCCGACCGTTTGTTTGAAAAGCTTGAGGAAATGGAACCGCTCAAGGTTACAAAGGGCCGCGAGCTCTTCCAAAGTGATTTTTTCGGCCAGATGGACATCGCAATACTCCCTGACGCGCTGCCACTGCACCGACGTGAGTGCGCCTTTGAGAAACTGCGGCTTGACCATACGCGATTGGACAAACAGGCGGTCAAGCAACATCAGCCACTCGGACTGCACTTCCATGGGCTCGGCCCCAGCAGGAGCCGTCCGCAGTACATCGTGCAATCGGGACAGATGACTGGCAAGGGACGCATCCTGGAGAACTGCCCCTCCCAAGGCGGGGAAACGATCCCGCCCCGAGATCTCTTCCCCGAGTCCGGTCAGTAACTGAGGGGAGAGTCGGAACGTCTTGAGCGTATAAGACTCGTCGCCGGCGCTAATGCCATCGTGCACCTCACCGGGTGGCATCAATTGGATGCTGCCCGGGGTAAGTAGGAGCGTTTCCCCATGGAAACCTTGCCGCTGAACGCCTTCTGTCACCAGCGCTACATGGTAGTCCAGATGGTAGTGACGTTCGAATCGGAAATCAGAAAAGTGCGCCTCGCTAAGCACGAGACCTGGAATCTCGTTGCTGCGCCTGTACTCGACGCGATCTTTCATCCGTGCCTCCTGCATGGCTTTCCCTCGGCCTTGGAGCAAACTGCCGCTCCGAGGCGCGGCGTGCTCCGCGTCCTCCGAACCGTCCATAATATTGCACCTATTATAGACAGGGTGCCGTTTCGGGGCACGCACTCGCTGCGGGCGAGCGCGATGTTGCGGCGAACGTCTGCCCGGGGCGCTTTCGGTGAAGTGGGCGGCGACAATTATCTTGGCACGCCGGCCAAGATAGTTGTCGCTGACCGGCCGTGCTGCTTGACGCCGTCTAGTGAAGTTCCGTCGAGTCCGGACCTTCACAAAGGGGTAAGAGGTTTGGTAGGCCAAGGTGCGGGACGCTTGATATCAGTCCGATTTCTCGCGGCGCACGCAACACCGGCCACAATCGCCGCCATGCCCAGAACGTGATAGCCGTGAATCGTCTCACGCAGGAACAGAGCGGCAAGCACGACCCCAAAGAGCGGGATCAGATGGATCGAGAGACCGGCTCGAGTTGGACCAACGCGCGCAACGCCGATGTTGTAGAGAAGATAGGCGACGACCGATGGAAAGATGCCAAGATAGGCCAATGCACTGAGCGACCGGATATTCCACGTGGGTGCCGGGCCGGATGCCCGCTCATACAGATACAACGGCACCAATACGATAAGTGCCAGCACGATCTGAGTGCCCATCAGACCAATGCGATCAATGTCCGCGGGAAAGCCGCGTAGCCAGAGCGTGTAGAACGCCCAGGATACCATCGCGCAAAAGATCAGAAGATCTCCGCGGGAAATTGACAGCGACGCCAAGCCTGACCAATCTCCATGCATGACGATGGTGACGACACCGGCAAACGACAACGTGAGACCCAGCACCTGGGCCATATACAGTCGCTGGCGATAGAAGATTGCAGCCAGCAGGACGATCAGAATAGGGATAAATGAGTTCAGTAGCAGTCCGTTCGAAGCCGTGGTCGACTGCAACCCGAGGTAAACAAAAGAATTGAAGGAGACTACGCCAGCCAGCGACACACCCAGCACGCGCCAGCGATATTTCCAGTACTTGGACAGGTCGCGTCGCATTGCCTGAAAGGCAAAGGGAAGCATGAAGACAAGCGCAATTATCCAACGCCAGAGCGACAACGCCATAGGCGGAACGTCATTGTGCATCGCCCGGCCAACAATAAAGTTGCCGGCCCAGAACAATGGTGGCGGCAAAAGCAACAGCAGGCTGCCGACAGGCAGCGAGCCCGTGGTTTTGGCAGATAGTCTCATTCCCGAATCATGCATTGGCAGTCAAGCATTCTCTTCCGCCAAGGTCGTCGACGCTCGCGCAGTTGTCAGCTTGGACATGAAATGAGCGAGGCGGGCCAGTCCCTCGTTCAGCTCGTCGATCGAGGTGGCGTAGGAAAGACGCACGTAGGTGTCTGCGCCGATAGCTCCAAAGTCCTTGCCCGGCGTCAGCGCGACATGCGCCTCGTCCAGGACGCGCTCGCAGAACTCCCAAGCGCCAAGTCCCGTAGAGCTCACATCGATGTAGACGAAGAACGCACCATCTGGCGCGACCGGGACTGATAGGCCAATCTCGTGCAGCCGCTCGAGCACAAGTGCTCGACGCCGGCCGAGTTCCGTCCGGCGTTCTTCGCAAATGGCGATGGTCCCGGCGTCGAAACAAGCCAGTGCCGCATGTTGCGCTGGCGTGGACGGGCAAATGTAATAGTTCTGCGCCAAACGTTCGAGCACAGGAACCATATCGATCGGAACAACACACCACCCGAGACGCCACCCGGTCATCCCGAAGTATTTCGAGAAACTGTTGATGACAATCGCGCCCGGGTCAGAGGCGAGTGCTGTTTGTGGAGGCCTGCCGGCCGCATCGTCGTCGCTGAGATTCAGGTATATTTCGTCAACGATACGCCAGGCGCCGCGCTCACGTGCAAAGTCGCAGATCGCGCTGAGTTCGCTCGATGCGATCGACGTGCCTGTCGGATTTGACGGCGTCGCCACAATCAACCCGCGCGTGCGGTTCGTCCAGTGCGTTTCGACGGCGGCTGCGCTGAGTTGGAAGCGCGTATCGGCGTCCGTTGGAACAAGGGTGACCTCAGCGCCAAAGCTGGCAAGGAAGTGACGGTTGCAGGGATAGGAGGGGTCACCAACAATCACCTGGTCGCCCGGTTCGACGAGCGCTGCAGCCAACAGCAACAAAGCAGCGGACGCGCCGGCCGTCACGACGACGCGCTCAGGATCGATGTTCAGGCCATGCGCGGTTTCGTAGAAACCCGATATAGCTTTTCGGAGAGCTCGCAAGCCAAGGGCGGCGGTGTACGGGAGCTTTCCCCCACGCACCACGTCGACCATCGCTGAAATGACGGCGGGCGGGGCTCCGAAATCAGGCTCACCGACGCTCAGCTTGACGACGTGGTGCCCTTTAGCCTCGAGCGCCGCTGCACGTTTGGCAAACTCCATAACGAAGAACGGAGCAACCTGTTCCACCCGTTTTGCAAATCTCATGAGTTCATTTCCGTCGTTATATCTTTTCCGCGCCGCCGGGGCCCCAAGTAGGCGCCAGGTGTGTCGATGGCCGTGGGCAGTCCGCCCGTCAGGGCAGTTCAGATGTGAAGCTGGCCGCTCGCCGCTGTTGCTGCTGCTCCGCCAATGCGAATAGAAAGCGCGTTACCGTTGCGCTGCCATGAGGCGTGGACCTCACCGTCGCGGCCGATTTCGATACCCTGCTCGGCGACATAGCTGCCAGCCTCCTCGCCAGGGTGCTTGTAGCGAGCGAGCCATGCGGCGACTGACCCGTTACCCGAACCGCAAACTGGATCTTCGGCAACGCCTTCCCCAGGCGCGAAGGTGCGCACGCGTAGGCGAACAGGGCCGCCGTCCGAGCGCTCGACGAAGACAGTAACGCCGGCCGCGCCAAGCGCCTTGCATTCGCGCGCAATCATTCCATGGTCGGGGGCAAGTCTCGAAATCGCTTCGAGACGCGATAGCTCCACGATCAACCAGGGCACGCCGGTTGAAACAACATCGACCGGGCCGGCCGCCACGTCCTCTACCGCACAGCCCAGCATCCTGGCTGCGGTCTCGCGCGACAGGCCGGCATCCCGATACTCGGGCGCACCCTGCGTCATACGCAACACACGGCGCGAGCCCGAGGAAATCACTTCGACGGGTACGATGCCAATACCGCATTCCTGGCGGAGCAAAGTAGCGTCGGCTTTGTCCGGACAACGAGCAAGCACGGCGTGGGCCGCAGCGATGGTTGGGTGCCCGGCGAATGGCAGCTCGCTCATCGGTGTGAAGATCCGGGCGCGGTAGTCTGCGTCAGGCCTGGTCGACTTGACGAGGAAGACGGTCTCGGACAGATTCATCTCGCGCGCAATCTTCTGCATCGTTGCGGTTGGAATGTCGTCGGCGTCAAAGACCACGGCGGCAGGATTGCCGAAAAGTGGCTGGTCGGTAAAAGCGTCAATCTGAACGAAGTCGTGTGACATGGTTCTGGGGTTCGGGGGATTATGAGAAAAGTGCCCAGCACCCTGTGGGTCGTCAGGGTTTAGCGGCACGTGTCGATGATGATTTTGGCGTTCGCACCTGACTCGACGCGTTCGTGAGCCTTCGCGATTTCCGACAGAGGGAAAGTTTCGACCTGGGGATGTTGCAGTGCCCCTCGTTCCAGCAGCGGGGTTAGCACGTCAATCGCAGCCTTCCTCACCGGGATAGGCAGGTTGTATACGATAAAGAATCGCAAATTCGCGAAGCCAACGATCATCGCCCTGAAGGGGATCTCGATCAGTCCAGCCCCCGAACCGTAGATGATCACATCGCCGCCGAACTTCAGCAGCTCGCCATATTTGCGGGAATTTGCGGCCGCGTCGACTTCAATGATGGCGTCCACGCCGTTGCCGGCCGTAATTTCGCGCACCGATGCAATGACGTCCTGCTCGTTGCGGTTGACGACCCACTCGGCACCAAGCCGGGAAGCGAGCTGGCACTTCTCCTTACTGCCCGCCACACCAATGACCCTTGCACCCGAGAGCGCAGCCAACTGAGTCGCGTAGCCGCCGACCGCCCCGGTGGCACCGTAGACGAGCACCGTCTTGCCGAGAAGTTCTCCGCAAGCGTGCACCGCATACCACGCCGTCAGCAGCGGAATGCCAAGTGAGGCGCCCGTCTCGGTCGAAACGCTGCCAGGAAGAGGTGCAACCTGGTTCTCGGGTAAGGCGATCAGTTCCGCTGCCGTCCCGAACGGTCGCTGCCATTGGCCGTTGATTGTCCAGACTCGCTGCCCGATCCACTGTTTTGAAACGCCCGCCCCAACTGCCTCGACGACACCGGCGCCGTCGCTGTGAGGAATTACACGTGGAAACTTCATCGTAGGGCTTGTAACACCCGATCGCGATTTGACGTCTGAAGGATTCACGCCGGAGTGCGCGATGCGAATGAGGACTTCGCCAGTTTTAGGGGTCGGATCGGGCGTCTCGCCAACAATGAGAACGTCCCGAGCCGGGCCCTTTGAGGAATAGTAGGCGGCCTTCATATCGATCAACCTCCAAGCGGGTTCAGCGAAGAGCGCTCGCAAACCGGCGTGTCCCTGCCGTGCTTCTCAGCGCAAAGTTACCTGTACTGTGATCCTTTAAACCTGAACGCGCTTGTAAAAAATTGATGATAGAAAGTGCTACCGCTGGTAGCGCCCCTGGATCGTAGGACGTCCGCCGGGAACAGCTAATTCCTCACGGCATCTTTCGGATGCGACCTTCTCTCGAAACGGATTGCCTTCACGTTCATTGGCCGAATAGCGCTGAGCGGCCAGGTTTCGCTGCGGACGATCTGAAATCTGTAACCAGGCGAGGTCTTCGCGCGATATCCGCGTCTCGTTGGTCTGGCGCTACGCCGCTCAATGTGCGGGCGGTCGATTAAATTAGCGAAGATCGTAGGCGTTGTTTTCATCGCACTCCCAACAGCGCCGCCTCTTCATCGGTGAATACTCTCGATCTCGAGTGAAAAGCCTTGCCGTCAGCGCCCTCCAACGAGAAGGTGCCTCCGGTTCCCTCAATCACGTCGATGATGAGTTGCGTGTGCTTCCAATACTCGTACTGGTGTTTTCCAATGTAAAAGGGCACCCCGCCTACGTCGCCCAGATACACGTCACCTGTGCCGATCGTCAGTTCGCCAGGTAGGTATGCGTTGACTGCGCTGTTGTCACAGCAGCCGCCCGATTGATGGAAGAAGAATGCGCCATGCTTTTTCGTTAACTCTTCGATCAGCGCGAGCGCTGCTGGTGTTGCCAGAACCTTCTCGACCATGAAAACCTCCTGACTGCGGCGTCTACAGGGCGAGCCCTGTAGACGCGGATCAATTGCCCTGCTGCCACGACAGCAGGGCACAATCAAGCGATGAAGTTGAGACTGATCAGAAGAATCCCAGCTTGTTCTCGCTGTAGCTGACCAGCAGGTTCTTGGTCTGCTGGTAGTGATCAAGCATCATCTTGTGGTTTTCACGGCCGATGCCCGATTCCTTGTAGCCGCCGAACGCGGCATGTGCCGGATAGGCGTGGTAGCAGTTGGTCCACACCCGACCAGCCTTGATACCGCGCCCCATACGGTAAGCAACATTGCCGTTGCGACTCCAGACGCCAGCGCCCAGACCGTAAAGCGTGTCGTTGGCGATTGCCAGGGCCTCTGCCTCATCCTTGAACGTCGTCACGGCCAGCACCGGACCAAAGATTTCTTCCTGGAAGATGCGCATCTTGTTGTGGCCTTTGAAGAGCGTCGGCTGCACGTAGTAGCCACCGGCAAGGTCGCCGGTCTGTTGTGACTGTGCGCCTCCAGCCAGCAACTCGGCACCTTCCTGCTTGCCCAGGTCGAGGTAGGAAAGGATCTTCGTCAGCTGTTCCTTGCTGGCTTGTGCACCAATCATTGTGTCCGTGTCCAGCGGGTTGCCTTGCTTGATGGCAGCCACACGCTCGAGCGCACGCCCCATGAACTTGTCATAAATCGACTCGTGGATCAGCGCGCGCGACGGGCAGGTGCAGACTTCGCCCTGGTTGAATGCGAAAAGGACCAAGCCTTCGATAGCTTTGTCGAAAAAAGCATCGTCCTTGTCTGCGACATCAGCAAAGAAGATGTTCGGCGACTTACCACCCAACTCCAGCGTTGCCGGGATGAGGTTGTTGGCAGCGGCCTGGGCGATAACGCGGCCCGTGCTTGTGCTTCCCGTGAATGCAATCTTGGCAATACGGCGGCTGGTTGCCAGCGGCATACCGGCTTCGCGGCCGAAGCCGTTGACGATATTGACTACGCCCGGAGGCAGCAAATTGGCGATCAGGTCGATAAGCACGAGAATGCTGATGGGAGTGGATTCGGCCGGCTTCAACACGATACAGTTGCCGGCGCCAAGCGCAGGCGCGATTTTCCATGCTGCCATCAGCAGCGGGAAGTTCCAGGGGATGATCTGGCCGACGACGCCCAGCGGCTCATGCAGGTGATAGGCGACCGTGTTTTCGTCGATTTCGCTTACACCGCCCTCCTGGGCGCGTACGGCGCCAGCGAAGTAGCGGAAGTGATCAATTGCCAGCGGAATGTCGGCATTCAGCGTTTCTCGAATCGGCTTGCCGTTGTCCACGGTCTCAGCGTAGGCCAGCAACTCGAGGTTGGCCTCAAGTCGATCAGCAATCTTGAGCAGCAGATTGGAACGATCGATGGCGGACGTCTTGCCCCACTTGTCGGCCGCAGCGTGTGCGGCGTCCAGCGCGAGTTCGATGTCTTCTGCGCCTGAGCGGGCAGCGTGCGTGTAGACGGTACCCGAGATCGGGGTGATGACATCAAAGTATTCACCTTTGACCGGAGGAACCCATTCACCACCAATGAAATTGTCGTAACGGGATTTGTAGGCAATCTTGGCGCCTGCGGCACCGGGAGCAGCATAAATCATGAATAGTCTCGCTTACTGTTGAGGGAACTGCATCGCATTTCCCGGAACTTCCCCACCAATCGAAGAGGGCGGGTCCATTGGCCAAACAAAAGAAATCTACGTCAGTTCAAGTTGGGACAGAATTGTTACAAATAGGAATGCGAAAAATAACCTTATGGGCGCCGTAGAACTGCATAGCTACCATTGAATTCGTTACATTTTCGAGTCGCCTTCCTGATTTGACGACCCCGCGCCTTATTCAAAACACGACGCGACCGCCGCGAGTGGGAACCGGTTGAGTGGCATCCTCAGGCGGCGTTCGTTATCGACTTCGAAATGCCACAACACCGATGTACACCGCAGATTTGAATAAGTGAAACAAACAAGTGTAATTTATTTGATCACGATCGCTGATGCTCAGCGCGTTCTGCCTCATACTCATTGAGGCGGTGTTCTCGCACTAAAGTCCGCGTTGATAAGGTCTTCGGTCGGCATTCGAAAAATTGCTTTCCTGTTTTCCATGAGACGCGCAGCCCCATCTAGCAGACACGCGTGGAACGTAGAGACCCCCGCCACGCGGGCGGTTGTTGAGCGTTGCAACGGGCTGTCTCACCCCCGCGCTCACCAAGGTGAACAGAGACCAAATATTCGCCGTTGCGTCGCATCAGGATGTAAGAATTAACCGACTCGAATAGCTTCTGATTACACGCTCACGACTCTCTTTATTACCTCCACTGCAATGTCTATCGCAGAACGGCTAATCTCCCAATGGGTCGTCAGCCTCAGACGCCCGTCATAGGGCTGAAGGGATTTGATGCCGGCGGCCGCCAGCGCATCCGTCAGCTCGCCGCCGTCGATTCCGGTTGGCAATTTGAGCCATACCATGTTGATGTGGACATCCTCCAAGTCAATTTCAATGCCGGGAATAGCCGCCAGTTGTTCGGCCATGTAGCGAGCGTTGGCATGATCCTCACCAAGACGTTGAGTCATTTCAGTGAGTGCGATGATGCCGGGCGCAGCGAGGACGCCGGCCTGACGCCAGCCTCCGCCCAGTAATTTTCGGTTGAATCGTGCACGCCCGATGAAATCTGCGGAGCCCGCCAGAATCGAGCCCACCGGCGCTGCTAAGCCCTTCGATAGACAGAACATCACCGTGTCGGCATGACAGGTGATTTCCTGCACGTCACAGCCCAGATAGGTAGCCGCGTTGAATACTCGCGCGCCGTCCAGATGGACGGGTATCCCGTGATGCCTCGCCACATCGGCCGTGCGGCGCATAATGTCCAGTGGAATCACCCGGCCATTGCTATGTGCGTTTTCGAGGCAGATGAGACCGGTCCTGGGAATGTGAATATCATTGCCGACGCGGATGCGTGCCTCGATTTCAGCTGGGTCGATTACACCTTTATCGTTGGCGATGGTACGCAGTTGCACACCGGAAATGACCGCGGCAGCCCCGTTTTCGTGCCAGACAAGATGAGAGTCATCTCCTAGAATTACCTCATTCCCACGCTGGCAGAGTGTGAAGATAGCCAGCTGGTTGCCAAAATTTCCGGTCGGCACGAACAGCGCCGCCTCCTTACCAAGGAGTCGCGCAGCCAACGCTTCCAGTTCAGCGACGGTTGGATCGTCGCCATACACATCATCACCAACCGCGGCCGTTACCATCGCTTGGCGCATCGCGGGCGTCGGACGGGTAACGGTATCGCTGCGCATATCAAACCACTGCATGCTGCACTCCTTGAAACACAAAACAGGCGACCACGACGGCCGCGGTGCAATGGAAAAGCCTGGTCATGCCCCTTGAATTTTTGTCGGCGGACTGCCTGTCGCCGTCAATGCGCTGAACGATTCGTTTCATCTGGGCGTTCTCAATGTCGCTGTCAGTGCCAGGTTCCTTTCGCCGGGCAACGTTTCAGATGACTTATGACCTTTCCTTGCGGACGGGCAATCGCATAGGTAGCACAACTATGGTTCGGCACGGTGGATCGAAAAAAGCGGTCATCAACGAACCCAGAAGGGTGTTTCTCAGTCAGGTGCACAGCACTCATCGCGTTCAAGTGTGCGGAATCCCGTCGCCATCATTCGTCAGGAGAACAGATCGCTTCCAGACGTTTGCGTACATGTAGCGGCATCGCTTCCCACCATGTATCTTCCTCGCCGGGAAGAGGAAGGATCTGGCCATATTCGACTATTTGCCGCGCCGGAACGTCTACAAGATATACCTGTACGCAATCAGACTCCAGTTCGGCAGCGTCAGCAACCGCCTGCATCATGCCCAGCAACAGTTTTTCCTTCGTGGCATTGTCGCGCCCAGCTCGAATCTGACCGTGCAGGAATACATGTTCCGTCCCTTGCAGAGGGCGGCCACCGACGAAATAGTCGCCCCGAGGCACATCGTTAAATATTACCTGGGCGAAATAAGCTGGCGCTCCCGTCACATCGCAATGCACACGGGTGATATCCGCGGCCATGTTTTCTTTTTGTTGTGCCGTGAGTCGGCCATGGGGTGCTGTTACGACGTAGGTTGGCATACAGATTCTCCGGTTGGAAAACAGGCGCCAGATCAGACAAAGGAGTGGCAAAAGACACCGCGAGGTCAACGGTCGCCTAAAGTGGTGCCCCGCATCAGCCAAGGGGGCCGAACCTGCCGTGTCGAAGGGGTCTAAGAAACATTGCCTGCCTCAGTGCCAGTGCGCCGGGTTAAACGAATTTCCTGTGGAAGAACTATACGAAACGGACTATCATAAGTAAAAGTGTTTGTTCTTATGCTGCGCATCAATAAAAGTGATTTATGGAGCTATATCAGATACGGCAGTTTGTCGCAGTTGTCGACACCGGAAGCTTCACACGGGGTGCCGCGCGGGTCGCGGTGTCGCAACCCGCGTTATCAGCGACGATCGCGAAGCTGGAAGAGGAACTCGGGGCCGCCTTGCTCGACAGAAAGCGCAGAGCGGTGACACCGACCCCCGCTGGCAAGCGCTTGTACCAGGTGGGGTCCACGCTCCTTCAGACGTGCAATACCCTGAAGGCCGACATTCGCGCAATTAGTGCGCCGCGGGTGCTGCGTGTGGGAATCGTGCGTACGCTGCCGACGGCAAAACTGGCCAGCTTGCTCAAGGCGTTCAATCAGGCGCATCCTGAAATCATCGTCGAACTCACGGATGCGCCTGCGTTGGAGCTTGCCAGTCACGTACAGCAAAAAAAGCTCGACGTGTGCCTGACGATTTTTCGAGACGGTGACGAGATGGAGCACAGTTTGGCGTTGTTTGACGAGGCATATGTCGCAATCGTCTGTAAGTCGCACCGCTTTGCTGGACTCTCTACGATCATGCTCGACGATCTGCAAAACGAACCGTTCATCGTGCGCACGAGTTGTGAGGCCTTTGAAATCACCACCAGGACCTTGCGCGTTCATAACGTCAAAACGCGGGTGGTGTATCGAACGGATCAGGATGACCGGGTGCTGGGGCTCGTCTCGTCGGGTGTCGGCATCGCCTTGATGCCGGCGAACTTCTGTAACGATGATGTCGTTGCCGTGCCGATATCCGATTTCCCGAATCGGCGGACTATCGGCGTGCGATGGAGTGGTGACTCGTCATTCCCGGCAGTCGATTCATTCGTTTCCTTTGTGAAAAGTCACCCCTGGACGGCAGGGTGAGGGCCGGTCACATCGCGGGTTGCGACGAAGGCCGATACCGAACCAGTGGCGAGCGGCAAACACTCTGCTGTCGCGTCGGGCGACGGGTGGATCTGCGGCTCAATCTGCAGCTTCCACCATAGTGCCATTCACCACGAATGCGTGTCGGTAGCTACGCATCGGCTGAATCCATCAGGCGCGCCAGCGTAACGCGGTGCGGCGCAGGATATCGATCGCCTGCGTGGCGGCGACCGTGTGATGCTCCGTTCATTGGCAGGAAGGGCAAAGAACGCGGTGAGGTCGTCGCGCTGCCGAAGGAGGGCGCAGCCGACCGGTTGCAGGCGGGCTGGATCGTTGCGCCTCGTATCTGTATGCGCGAAGGCGTGCTTCGCGTGTACGGATTGACGCCCTGATCATGCTTCGGCGGGTGTATTTTTGATCGCGTCTACCAGTTCCGCAGTGGTCAGGATTTCGTGCGCATAAGTGGGGCCGTCAATATCCAGCGCTGCGTGCAGGGCTTCACGTGAACGAGCAGACGTCGCATCGCGAACAAGGGTTACATGGTAGCCGAGTTCCATCCCGATTCGCGCCGTCGCTTCGAGGCAAGTGTTCGCAAGCAGGCCAATCAAGATGATCTTTTCCTTGCAGTTTCTCTTGAGTAACTGATCAAGGTCGGTATTCGGAAACCCGCTTGACGCCCAGTGTTCCGTGGCGACGATATCAACGGGCTGGACTTGAAAATCGTCATGGAAAGTCCCTCCCCATGTACCTTTCGCGAATGTCTGGCGCTGCGCGGCTCCCAATTGATAAGGCGATGGATATTTCCAGTCAACATAATCGCCCGGCTGCCAGCGATGGTGTGGAACATGAAAAATCGTAATGCCCGCTTCGCGCGCCGTTCGGACGATCGTCCGAAGGTTGTCGTGCATATTGTTCTCTTTGGCGATGTCCTTGATCCAGGGAAACAACTTTCCACCTTCACTCAGAAAATCGTTATACAGATCCACGCAAAGCAAAGCAGTATTTGTGGTTTCGTATGTAGGCATCGCATTCTCCGCAATTGGTTGAAGGGCCCAAGTGGATTCCTGTTGTCGTAGATGACACGCCGTGCCCGGTCGAGACGGGGACGGCGTGGTGGTGTACGTTTTAGGAAAGCAATCGGCCGAGCGAGGCACCCGCACCAGATGCCTCAACGAGTTCTTTCAGGTGTTCCTGGCTCACGGTATGCAGCGGGAGTCGCACGGGGCCGCAGTCGACGGATGCTTGCACGCTGATAGCCTTAATGACGTTCACCAGCCCTTGCGGGAATGCCAAACCGATCAGAGCCTTCGCGTCGTCTTGAAGTGAAGCGGCACGTGCCTTGTCTCCGTTCTGGTACGCATCGAACAGCCTCCGGAAGTGCTTGCCCGCGAAGTTGTAGGACATCCCCACAGCGCCGCGCACGCCTTGATCCATGGCGTCGATCAACAAGTCGTCACGGCCGAAGTAGACATTTCTCGTCGGCAGACACTGCATGGTCGCATTTGCGAGATCGGCCATGTTGTCGTCGGTAAACTTGATCCCGGCGAAGTTGGGGATCGCATCCACGAGAAGCGGCACGAGTTCGCTGGCAGGTGTGGTGATCCCCGTTGCGATCGGGATGTGATAGTAGTAGAAAGGCAAGTCGGGTGCAGACGCAGCCACCTTCGCGAGACATGCGACCAGATCTGCCGTATTCACCGGCTTCAGGAAGAACGGCGGGACGGACGCGATTCCTGCCGCGCCGACCGATTGCGCGTGCGCAGCCAAGTCTCGCGCATCTTCAATGCAAGTATGCCCGACGTGGACCAGCACTTTAAGCCGCTTGCCCGCCACTGCGATCCATTCCGCCAGGACTTTCTTGCGTTCAGCCGTGGTCAGGGATGTGCCTTCCCCCATCGTGCCGCAGACGAATACGCCGTCCACGTCGTCGTTGATCAATCGCTCCGCTTGTAAGCGAATGGCGCCGAGGTTTAGCGCGCCTTCGTTATCAAATGGAGTAAAAACGGCAGCAATCAATTCCAACGCGTGTGTCACGTATAGCTCCTTATGGATGGTATGGATGAAAGACAGGATTCGATATCGAGTTTCCCGGCAAGAAATCCCGTCCGTGAGAGGTAGATGGCGCAACGGGCACTTCGATTGCGTCAGTCTGTGAGGGGACGACGGCAATGCTTGCTGTCATCGTAGGGCGGTCGCCTCCACGCGATGTGCTGCTGGGCGTTGGCATTAGGATTCGGTATCTTTGCGCGGCTCAGGTCTACGATAACGGCCGGTTGATCTCGAGCCATGATTTGAGCCGACGCACACCCTCTTCCAGGCGGCCAACGTCCTTCGACGCAAAACACCAGCGGAGCCATCCTGCTGCTTCCGGTGCAAACGCTTCACCTGGCGCCAGGCCCAGTCCTACTTCGACAACCAGGCGCTTGGCGACTTCGACGGCATCGTCGAAGCCGTCGAGCTTGAAGAAGGCATACATGCCACCCCGTGCGGGCGCCACCTGTACGCCGTCCAGCGCGGCAAGGAGCGCTACCAGTGTGTCGCGGCAAATCTTGAAGTGGGCCACGATGCGAGGCGTGATCTCTTCGCGATGCGCCAGGGCCGCGATGGCGGCCCGCTGGGTGAACACGCTTGCGCAAGACGTGTTGAACTCTATGAGTTTGCCCATCGCGTCGGTAAGGGACTCAGGCATGACGAGCCAGCCAAGACGCCATCCGGTCATGAGAAAGCTCTTGGAGAAACTGTGTGCCACGATCAGGCGGTCGTCCGGCGCGGCGATATCAAGAAAGCTCGGCGCACACCTGTTGGTGGTCTCCTCATAGTAGAGCCGCTCGTACACCTCGTCGGCCAGCAGCCAGGTCGAGGTTTTGCGGCAATGATCCAGGATGCGCTGCTGCTCGTCGCGGGTGAGTGCCCAGCCAGTCGGATTGTTCGGCGCATTGATCATCAATAATCGCGTTCTGTCCGTCACGGCGGCGAGTAGCGCTTCCATGTCCAGTGTCCAAGCACCGTCGATCGGCTCGAGTGGCACGCAACGGACCACGGCGCCCATGATTGTCGGCTGCGCCACGAGGTTGGGCCAGACTGGTGTGATCACGACTACCTCATCTCCAGCGTCCACCAGTGCCTGGACAGCCAACATCAACCCGTTGACACCAGCGGATGTCACTGCGATGCGGTTCACGTCTACGGTCTGGTGCAGTTCGCTCGTGTACTGAGCAAGAGCTTTACGCAGTTCTGGCAGGCCGATGTTTTGCGCGTAGAAAGTCTCGCCACGCGCAAGCGATTCGACGGCCGCGCGTCGAATCACATCCGGGGTTACTTCATCACTTTCGCCAAACCAGAACGCGAGCACATCGTCACGCCCTATGCCGGCGTTCGCGATTTCCCGAATCTTCGAGCCCTGGAGATTTGCAATCACGTCCCGCATTCCGTCTTCCTCAACTAGATAGGGTCATCGATCGTCCGACATTGTTTCGCCGGACGCGGCGATATATTTGTGTGCCGCTGTGGACCTCGGGGATGGAATATTTGTTGGATAACTGCCGTTCTGCATCCGGGAGATCCGCCGGCTATTGGGTCGCCTGCGATGGCGAACGCTGCACTCCATCGAGCATATGCTGTCGTGGACACACGGCGACATCGACATCAGTACCGAGCCCGGCAGTGTGATTATCGACGCCGCTGCGGTGTGCTCCCAACGCACATACCGCTGTAGTACTAAGCGCTTTCGCGCTCCCCCCGAGCGTTATTGCTGTTTCGAGTTTTCGCCTCGTGAACTCTTGACGCCCTGCAAGAGCCCCTCGAACTCAGCTCAGTTGCTGCAATCGCAATGGCGGGTGCTCTCCCCAAAAAAACAAGCCGTTAAAATTTACCTGTAAGGCTTCGATCGCTCCGTTTCTAAGAGCCAACGCGTACTCTCCGTCGCTATTGACCAAGCCGAATAATAGCGGAAACTTCCACTGGACAACGGAAGCGTAGACTTGATACGCCAACTGCAGTGCGACTGTGCCGGCCCTTCTCGCCCAGGACCTGAACAAGAATGTCCGAGGCGCCGTTGACGACTTCTGGATGGTCCACAAATTCGGTGTCAGCGTGCACGTATCCTGTCAATGAGCAGACGCGAATCAAGCTCAGGTTGTTGGTCAACTGCGACCGAAGTTGCGACAGCAGCTCCATTCCGCAAAGTCGTGCGGCTTCTCTCGCCTCCTCCTTACTGACGTCCTTGCCGACTTGGCCCACAGCAAAAGGAATTCCGCGTTTGAAGGCTACTTGTCCAGAAATGTACAAGAACCCACCCGCTAATAAGGTTGGCACATAGTTAGCGGCCGCGGCCTTCGGTGATGGCAGTTCAATGCCCAGCTCAGCGAGGCGGTTATCGAGTTCAAAAAGATTCATGCGGACTCCTTGATAGTGATGCAGGTGTCGACGCATCCAAGCGAATGCCGAGGGTAGGCCCAATCGCGGGAAGATGTCTCACCGCCGGTTAACCCGAAGTTAAAGGAAGCGAGCTTGGCTCGCTTGTAAAAAATTGAGTAATTCGCAGCGTCAGACTCAACGGTCCCCTGGCGGCCAGGACCTGAATCACAGCGTCCGTAGCCGGGCGGCAATGACACCATGCGACTCGAACGTTGCTCACGATCTACATATACGGTTATCGGACCCGTTTCCACCGCCGCTGTCGCCGGATCAACCCCAAGTCCCGCACCGGACGCCTTTTGTGCAATCGCGACAGCGTAAAGCGCAGTGCGCTTCGACAACGCGTAGTTCGCGCTCGGATTCAGCTGATGAAAGCGCGTCGAGTTCTCGCCACTCACGCGCACGTTGTTGAAGATGTAGGCTGACCCAAGCGTCCATTCCGACGTCACCGCATACACGAAGTACTTTAACGGTAGATCCGCCGCTCCTCTTAATGCGGCAGTTGCGACACGATGCTCGTCATGCATTGTGCTACGCGGAAGAGCGCGCACAATTTTACATAATAGAATCTGACGCTTTTTATATGTTTAGTAGCTAAATAGATGGAAAGACCAGTCACGGAGTGACTGATTTGATTGATTATTTATTTGGGGGCGGGGCGTTAACAATCCTCGCAACTTAAGGATGTCTACATAACGGTTTTGGCGGCAAAAGGTTTGTGCGGCTTGGGTTGCGGAGGTCGAGGACGAATTCGTTCGGGGATGAATCGGATGATGTTGGCGGCAAGATGACGAAGCAGGCGGGCAAGCTCATCGATGGTAGGCACGGTGGCCTCACGCAGCCAGCGCGGCAGACACTGGCGAACGTGAGCGAACGCACATGTGCGGTTGATCTTCCACTGCGTGCCGTTCGGCGTGTGGATGATGGAGGGCGAATCCGCATCGATCTGCCCGTCGCGCTCGGCGAGCGCGGTCAGGCTCAGCAGTGCGGCGAGATTGTCGCTGAGGATCTTGGCGCTCAGGTCCTGCACATGGGCGAACCAGGAGAGTCCGGAAACGGCCTCCAGATGCAAACGGTGCTTCACGCGCTTGAACAAGGGTACGTCATTCTGCCCGTCAACATCTCTCGCATGACATCGTAGTGCGCTACCGCTTCCACCCCCTTGTGGGTGAGCGTCTCGCGGTGGTCCGGCTGCATTACGTCAACGATGAGCCCTGCTACGTCATCCGGCGCTCTAATGGCACGACGGTGTCCGTCCCCGCGTGGATGACCGAGCTTGCGGCCGCCACCTCCACGCGCTCCCATCCCAATTGCCGAGCGCGCTCAACCAGCGCATATTGCCGACGCTGGCTCTCGAGGTTGTTCTGCACCTGGTCCTGCGTCGATTGGCGAACATACACACAGGCTAGCCGCGACAGATAGCCCAAGCCCACCAGGAGAACTCGATGCCGCTCCGCCCAATGGTTCAGATAGCGCTGTTCGAAGACGCCGCCGCAGTCCCCTTGCCGACACTTCCGCAGGACGTTCAGCTCCAACTGCAGCAGCAGATGGAGCAGTGGATGCGAGCCACGGCGATCGACATGCTGGCTGATCTACCGCAACTTTTCGCTGCGTTCACCGACGACCGTGCCTTGGGAAGCGCTCAAGCTTGCAATTCGGCTCGGGCGTCAACTCAGACAAGAAGTTCCGGGAAATGGTCAGGAAGGCGCTGTTGCAGGTGCTCGAAGTCTACCCAGCGGCGAACGTCACACCGAAGCCGCGCCGGCCTATATCTCGAGCCTTCGAAAACCAGCGTCCCACGCCTGGTCAAGAACTTCTGAGTTCGGCACCAACGTATGCGTGGTGGATATCGCGAAAGCAACTAACGGTCATTCGACCAAGATACATCTAATGCACGTCAAAACCGTCTTCAGAAATCGGGCGGTTATCCACAGAAACGGTGCATAACCTTGTGGATTGCCGGTGACTTGTCATTGCTGATCACTGGACTTGGCGATCATAGGTGCCAATGAACGTGCCGTCGCAAACCCATACGTCTCCGGCGATGTGGCGTCTCTCGCTCTTTGAGTCGAAGAGAATCTCGGCAGGATGCTCTTTGCGTGCTTTGTCGGTCACCCGCAGATTGAAGGCGTCGTCATTCTCGACTTCTTCGAGCCTGAAGGTGTAGCACTTGTTTATAAACCCCATTTCGGGCGAGTAGTTCGTGATGCAATAGGTCACGTCGGGGCTCTTTTCGTAGACGTTGAAGTTCGCCCGCCCTTGATACTGGATGTTTGAATATGTGCCACAGAGCGGGCACTGAAGATGCACCCAGCACGACTTGATCGCGCCGAAGATTATGGCAAAACCAATGAAACCTAAGATCGAGCGCCAAAGAATCATCGTCGGACCCCGTACGGTTTTGAGCATTCTACTCGCCGGGGCATGATAGGGGTCACGGATAAATCGGTGCCGTAGTGCTAGAGTGGAACGCTCAAACCACCGGGGAGCCACCATGCAGCAGCAGAGACCCACCCAGCCCGTCAACGCGAATCGGCACCTGAAGCAGATGCTGGTCGGGGCGGCCATCCTTTCGGTCGGCGCGATCTTCAGTGCATGGGTATCGTCTGGCGGGCACCGTCTCTGGATCGTCGATCGCCATCGCGCGAATCACCCCTACGGCGAGTGAGGTAAAAACGATGCGTCCCGAGCAGATGATGCCGTCCGAAAAGCAGGCACTCGAGAACCTTCTACGAATCGCGTCCAGCGACACGGGCCAGAGCCGGCGCGTCGCTGACTTCTTGTTGGCATGGTGGAATGCCGGCCAATGCGGCGGATTCGACATTACTACGGCCTGGGGCCTGGACGACGACATCGTGGAAGACGTCGTGACTGTCTTCCGGCTTGCAACGCGCGCAAACAGCTACCCGGACACGCTGGGCTACGGCCCGCAGTTCGAAGCGGTCGTCCGCGAGTGGAGGCCGGAGCTTGTGCAGGGTTAAGGAGCAGTGAACGGCTGGAACAACCTAACCGAAGGAGTGAAAAATGGCGCACTACGTCGAGTTCAAGGATGTCTACGGGAACATCGTCTTCGTCAATCCGGAGCGTGTAACGCACGTTCAGCAATACGACGAGGAACAGACCAATGTTCATTTCGCCAATGAACATATGGTGACGCTGAGCGGGCCCGCCGACGAAATTGCACGCAAGCTCACCGGGATGTAAAACGTGGCCGGGTAAGCCGGCCACGATCCTGGCTGACGGTGACGATTACTGATTTTGTATGGTGGAAACACCATTGTCTGGTCGCATCACGGGGTTTCCCGCATGCACTACACACTTGAATGTGATCGAGGCCCCGCCAGCGCTTTGCCCGGCAATGACGGGCCGCACATTCTGCGTAACCATCTCGAACTGCTTGCCCATGCCAGCGCAGAACTTGTTTCCGTCCATCATCAACGTCCCCGCAACAGACCCTGGGTCGCCGAAGATACCTGCTGAGTTGATCTTGGATGAGAAATAGGTGTCAGAACCGATTGGTGTTGGCGGGGTGCTGCCGCATGCGGAAAGAACCAGCACGCAAGATAAACCACACCCCAGCCTCAGCATCTTGTTTTTCATACGACCCCGTTGTAAGTATTCTTGGTGCGAAAATTCTACAGCGGGGTTTGTGACCGAGGAACTTGATTTTCCGTGCGACCCCAATTTCTGCGATAAAGATAGTTATGTCAAATATAAAGGCGCCACAGGCTACCCTAGCCAGCTTACGCTTTCGAGGCACTTAGAGCCGGGTCATCAGACCGGATATCGATCCGATTTGTGGTGGGAAAATCTGCTTGGCGGGTAAAATACTCAAACAGGAATGCGATGCGTGGAGGTCGATTGTGCCTGGAATTAAGCGAGTAACGACGGTGACGCGCAAGTCGGCAAAAGCGACTGCTGGCAAAGTTGCACCGGAAGGCATGGCGACGAAACGTGCTAGCAAGAGCGCGGAAGTTGTCATGGCTGCGAAACGTGCCAGCAAGGGTGCGGATGTTGTTGTACCAGCGAAACCTGCTAGCAAAGCCGCAGAAGTTGTCGTGGCCGCGAAACGTGCCAGCAAGCATGCGGAAGTTGTCGTACCAGCGAAACGTGCTGGCAAAGCCGCAGAAGTTGTCGTGGCCGCGAAACGTGCCAGCAAGCATGCGGAAGTTGTCGTACCAGCGAAACGTGCTAGCAAAGCCGCAGAAGTTGTCGTGGCTGCGAAACGTGCCAGCAAGCATGCGGAAGTTGTCGTACCGGCGAAACGTGCTAGCAAGGCCGCAGAAGTTGTCGTGGCTGCGAAACGTGCTAGCAAGGCCGCGAAAGCCGTCGTGGCTGCGAAGCACTCTAGCAAGGGCGCAGGCAGCGGCGCCCTGCTGGTCAGAGGCGCGGGAAAAGGCGTGCTGTCCGTCGTAGAAGTAAAGTTTGGGCACGTCTCTGTTTCGGTGCAGAAACCGACCGAGGCCAATATTAAGCGCGCGGTCACAGCCAGTAAAAAAGTGGCGAAAGGTCTCGGTGAACGGCTAGTTAAACCAGGGGTGACTTTGCGTCATCCACCTGGAGTGCCTGTGTTCACGGCCGATCCGCTCGACCCACAAAGAGTTGTCCGCCGTCTGCACGGGAAGGTGGAGCGGGGCCACTTCGTCAAGGGGCAGTTCAAACCAGAGAAATCCCCGGCCTAGTCTACGTATGGCACGAAAAACACCAATACAAAAATCAGTAAATGACGTCGTTAAGCTGGCGGTCGCCTCGGGCAAACCGCTCGCCATTGTCTTGGCAGGGCACAACGGTTCTGGCAAGTCGACCATGTGGTATGAGCATGTTGTGGATGACATCCGGATTCCGCTAATTAATGCTGATCGAATGATGTTGTCGATTCTTCCAGAAAAGGACAGAAAGGGGCTACTGCGCCCATGGGCACAGGCCTTGCGGGACACTGACACAATGTGGATGCAGGTCGCGCAAAAGGGGGTTGAGAGCTTTGTCGCACAGGCAATGGCCAATCAGGTTCCATTTGCAACGGAGACGGTCTTTTCGCATTGGAGAGCCTTGCCTGGTGGGGGACATGAGAGCAAGATTGATTTGATCCGCAACCTACAGGCCGCGGGCTATTTCGTCGTGCTCCTCTTTGTGGGATTGAGCAGTGCAGCGCTTTCCTTAGGACGCGTGGCCACTCGGGTGGCCGCCGGTGGGCACGATGTAGGCGAGCAAAAAATCCTCGCGCGGTTCCCACGCACGCAAAAGGCCATCGGTGCCGCGTTGACCGTAGCGGACGCAGCTGTGCTCGTCGACAACAGCCGCGATTTAGCGCGCGCGTTCACCCCGTGTTACGTTCGAACTCAGAGCGGCGTGTTATTTGATATCCGCTCGGAAGGCAAGGCTCCTCAGGAAATCACAGCGTGGCTAGATGTTGTGGCGCCTCAGGTAAAAACTGCCTAGTTCGTTTGAGCGATGATGTGTTTGCCCGTAGTGGTCTCCGTAATTTCGTGTGTGAGGCGGGTTGAGACCCAGCTCCGATGTTGAATTGCTCCCGGTAAAGTAACGTGTGATAGCCGTGCGTTGAATCAATACCCAAAGTACGCCGACGGCTTCGAGCATACGCGCCGAGACAAACCACCATTCATCTATTCACTAGTCGATTTACGAATCTCTGAAAGTGCCAACTGTATCGTTTCGCGCCACGGCGATTGGATTTTTCCTATGTCGCGCTCAATCGCTGATATGGCCGAGCGTCCATGGGGAGAGCGAGCGACGACTCTGAGGATGCGGGGCGCATCGCCGGCCCGCACAGCAGCCAAAGCTATGTCAGTAGCAAGCCATTCCGAGCCTGAAAACCCTGTGGCTAGTTCTCGACGAGCAGTCTTGCAACGGTCCCAATCAACAAAAGGAAACATGAGGAGCGAAAAGAAATCTGGGGTGCGCTCCTGTTGCAGTCCGTAATATACGGCGGGAAAGGCAGCGGCGATTAGTGCCGATGCCGGTTGGCAGCGTTCGCGCATGGCAAATGGCAAGAGCGCCGCAGACGCCCATGCAAAGGCAGGACGATTTCCTTCACTCGCATCCCATATCAAATGACCTGCAGCGTTCGCTCCCTCGTAGGACAAGTCGAGATGGTGCCTTTCAATGATTCCTTCGGCGATCGCTTCCGGGACATCGACAAACTGAGCCCTGATAGCGGGCGGTGCACTGTCAAAGAGGATAAGGTTCTGACTGGCGATGCTGGAAGGCACACCGACGAATAAGCCGATTTGGATGGCCTTTGTTGCATCTAGACTTTTCCCCGCCGTTTCGAGCAGATGTTGCACAGCGGTTACGCGAAACGCTCCGGTCTCTCGGCCGAGCACAGTGTATAAGCTGTGCGCGGCCAGTTCTGCCGCATGCAGTTCCTCGAGGTGGGGAAGAATTTGTAGCAAAAAGGCTAAGCCTTCTTCTGTTTCCAACGGTACATTCCCGGCGATCTTGGCCAAAGATGTCTCGCTGACATCATCGAAATCACCCACTACCGCTCGGACTCGCGACAGCAGCCCGGAAGCCGAGAACAGGCGTGTCAAGGTGTGGCTAGGCGCAATATCGATTAGCGTCAACAGAAGCGAACGACGGCGTGTACGATCGAGAAATGGTTGGCCGACCAGCCATCTAACGTCCTCCTCCGTCGGCTCAACGAGATTTGTCAGCATCGCGTCGCTTGCTGGGGATCGCCGAAGCGAAGCAACGAAATCGCGCACAAGAGGCACAGCGCCAGCGTGTTTTGCCTCATCTGCGAGGACAGCATTGAGACTCTGCGATCGCAGCCCGGTGGCGTCATCCAGCCGTTTGATCTGAGCAATAATATCTGCCCCGCTCATACCAGACACGAGGATTCGGAACGCTTCCGTATGTCGCTCCCCGGTCATATGGCGCAGGAAGCGCCGCTGTGCGCTTTCCAGCATCTTCGGGCCTGTGCCCTCGAGACCCGCCGCCACCTGCCTATCGAGGTCAACATCCTCGCTTAGGATTTCTTCCGCAAGAGGCGGGCTGGCAAGCATAAGTTCCAACAGTTCGGTCGGCTTGAGTTCGGCAAGCATTCGAGCAACATCGCACGTCTCGGCTCCAGCTAGCCCATCTCCAAGCGCGCCCAAAAGTAGCTTTTGACCGCTTTTGGCAAGGATAGTTGGAACTACCCCGACAGCGTCTTTGGGGCGCTGGCGCGCGAGAGATATTGCTGATGACCTTATCGATTTGGCGACGGACAATCGAAGCTTTGAGTTTCCAACCTTGCTGGCCAGAGCCTGCAAAAAGCCCCATGCATCTCGCGGAGGCATTGTGGCTACGGCCGTGGCAGCAGCCGACGCAAGAGCAGGCCCCAAGCTGCCCACAAGGTAGGTGTTCTTGGCCGCTCTCGTATTGGCAATGTCGAGCAGCCCTAGCGCGGCGAGTGGTTCAGAAGCCACTTTCCGAAATAGCTCGTCCCAAAGAAGGGAAACTCGCAACGTGTCCTCACGTCCCTGCTCATCCCCAGCCATCTCTCCTAGGACGTCGAGCCCACGAAGTGACGGATTTTGCGAAAGGAAAACCCGATCAACGATAGATGTCGACCATCGATGTCGGGCTGCAGAGGTGCGTCGCCCATCGACGCGACGCCCCTTCCAGTCAGAGAAACGTGACCTCGCCTCAACTGGAGCAAATACAAGATCGAAACTTTTCCTTGCTATCGAGCGAGGTGAATTGCAGAAAGTTGAGAGCGTAAAATTACGGCGATATGACGGCCAGATGGCCGTGAGCAATCGAAGGGCGATGACCTCAGGCACTTCCGCCCCGAAGACTGCCACAGGCATCCGCTCTTCGAGAAACAGCGCCTCCAGCAGCTCGGTGCCAATTCCTTCGACCCGCGGAAGTCGCTTGACCGGTTCCTGAAGCTCAAAAATCGGTTCGGTCGGACCGGCCGGCCCCGCTGCTGAAACTGCTTGGGCAAGCGTAACGGGTTCATTCAGGGTCATCCAGACCTGCATTGGTATCAGCAGGGACCTCGTTCGCACACAACCTGCCCGGGGTGCGCTGAGATCCTGCCACGTCCGAGCGAACACGTAGTGAGAACCGCTCGGTAGCGGATAGCAGGTCAGATAAGGCGAAAAGCGTTCATTAGGTCCCAAAGGACCCGCGACGTCAGATAGTCTGTCCAACAGGTTCTGGTCTTGCGCAGGCAGGCGCACGGACGTGGACAGGAGTTCATGTCCATGCCGGTATCCATGTAGTTGCTGTTCGATGACGATCACGAACGGTGCCTCAATCCCCAAGTGCCCAAGCGAGAGGTAGCGTCACGTCCGGATCCTCAACCATGACACCACTCCTCATCACAGCGGTATAACCAACCTCCGACAGGTCCCGCCCCTTCAACGACTGCCGAAATTCGAGCGTGCCTTTCAGGTTGCCGCCGACAATTGACATCCCGAAAAGTTCGATATCCAAACGGCCCGGCGTCTGAACTCGACCCGCAAAAAGCGGGAATTCCTTCTTGAGATATTGCATCGGCCCAGCCGCTTTCGCAGCAGCGTCAAGCATATCCCACGCCGTCACGACGACCGCCACCCTCGGCCGCGAACTATCAGGCCGATCTGACAGCAACAGCTCCAGATACCGCAGCAACTCGCAAAACCCGATCTGCGCCGGCAGCTCGGGGGCTTCCGGTGGCACGTGGGGTGCTGGCTCGCCCTTCTCTATTAATGCTGCGTCTGCGACTGGCTCAGCGGCTATCGCAACTGTCGGCGCGGCAGCGACCGCGGGGCCGGCAATCGGCCCAGTCGCAGGGTCTTCAATCTCATCATCGTCCTCGTCGTAGTCTTCACCAAGCCCATCGTCCATCGCAGCCGCATGCATTTGGAGGATGTCGCGCGCAGTGACCCAATCCATCGGCTGTGCATTGAGCTTAGTGTGAGCTCGGAGAAAGAGAATTGCCGCGGATGATCCTCGGAAATCGTCAATCCATTCTTGGGGCAGCTCGTAGGTTTCCACTGCCCGCTTCCATAACTCGCCAGTGATATCTGGAACGGAAATGTTCTTCAGTGGACCCGTGCCGCCATTCCCGCGCACCTCGATCACGAAGTCACGACGCCCGTCTTCTATGTTCCGATCCGACCTAGGCGCAAACTTCAGTGCCATCAGATGGCGCACCGCATCGTCGACATACTGGATATTCGTGGGCAGATGCTCGGCGCGCAGTGCGCCTTTCCTTGCCCTGAAGGCAAGCCAGAGCCGGGCGATATAGTTCGTCTTGCCAGACCCTGGGCCGCCAACCAGCATTACCGATCCAGAATTCATTGCTGTCCCCTGAACGCCAATAGCGCGCGGTCATCCTGGTCAGCTTTAGTCACTGGCCAGAACACGTGAGTCCGTTTGGGTGGGCAGATGGACCGTTCCACCAGTTTGGCGACTCCGTCGCCCGGCCGCACAGCGTCGTTCCACGAGAAAGATGCAATCGGCGCCATCTCGATTTCGAAATCCAATCTGTTTGCAGTTTTTGAAAGTTCGGCAAATTCGATCGCCGGGAATGCGTCCGCATCCCGCCATGTCGGAACGAGCAGTATGCGCGGTCTGTGTTCTCCGAGTAGGCCCGCTAGCCGCTCGAGGAGAATACTAGCCCGGTACCGCGCGTATGCGACGCGCTCGACGTTGGCGAACTCGCGGCCGTCAACCATGAACCAAATTGCGCTTGACGACTTCAAGAATGCCAGGCGCCCAAAGTTGCTGAGATCGATGAGTTCTTTTGACCATTCTCCGGGTAAATCGGGCAAAAGGAGGTCGAAGAGCCTGCCATCGCTGTCGCGCCTTAACCGCAGGTGCAGGAACCCTGCCTCCCGATCATCGGTGAGCGTCGTATGTGCCGTAATCTGCTCGGGCGGGTTGCCCTTCACCCACAGCCGGCTCCCCCGCGCGATCTCTTCGAACGCTCTTAGCGTAGCGCTATCGGCGAAGCTGAACCCGTCAAACTCGCCTTTCGCGAGCAACAGGTAAGCGCTGACAAGGCACGCTGTCTTTCCGGCACCGGGCAGACCAACGATACCAATCATGCACGTCTGCCTCGCCTCCATCATAGCGTTCGCCTTGTTGAGGTCGAGCGTCCTGCTGGGTGGTAGCGTAGGAAGTTCGATCGGCGCCTCTAGAACCGCCCCTCCTACCTCGAGAGGCTGCGCGACATCCGACGACGATTCGTCGCCATCGGGATCCGACTGGTCACGCTCATCGTCGTCGCTCGTAAGCTCGCCTTCCGCCAACAACGGACGGTGCGTACATTCGTCCGGAGGATTCCCGCGGACGCACGCCTTCGTCAGATTGAAGGTGCAGGTCGCGTCTTTGCAAGGCCCCCGCATCATGTTGTGCCACCCAGTTTATCCTCGAGGTGAATGATGGCGGCCTCCAGTAAGGCGCGAGCGCCCCAACCCCGAGCATCGAGTGATACTGACGACTCTCGCAGCTTCGCGTCGGCCGGCAGCGCGCTGATCAATGGAAAGACCGCCGGATGCGCCATCGCCCACGTACCAGCGAAGCCGTCTGCCAACTGTGCCTTGTCTTCAGCGAGCTTTCCGACGAGACTCTCCAAGGTGAGCGATTCGGACTCACCTATTTGACGAAGAACAACGTGGCGATGCCCATCGCTTGGCAAACGGCGAAGCTTCGATGCCCCTTCGATTCCGACAGCTATCGCTCGACTGAAGGGAGCCTTCTCAACAAGCGGGCAGTCGAACAGACCGCTATGGTCGCCAAGCGCCCACCATAGGAAGTCGATTTCTTCGCGATCAAGATCAGCGTTTTCCTTGAGCGCTTTGATGACCGGCTCCGTCGCTCGCTTGTACGCAGTTTGCGCTCTTGATCCGACAGGTTCTTCGGGGATAGTGAGTTTTCCGACGTCGGGTACTTGCTGCCTGGCTCTTGCCTGCTTGGCAACAGTCCGAACTCGGTCCCGGCACGCATCCAGAAGATCCATGCGCAACCCTTCGACATGGGCATTGTCGAAGGGAGGCTGCAATGCCAAGCCCGACCATAACGCCGCTGCCAATACATCCGGAGTTGACCATCCGCGCGCCTTCAAGGGCACAGCGCGAGCCAGATCCAACGCCGCGACAGCTGCACAGACCGCTCCCTGCAGTTCGTTGCCGGACATCTGGAATGCCGGGCTTTCGTCACTGATCGCCTTCTCAACGACCACTGAAAAATCCGGGGGAAGCGGGATCCCCGCCAAAGCGTCAACCAGCGCTGCTGCAATAGCTATCGCCTTGCGCGAGTCGAGCGCGCAGAATTCTGCGCACAACTTCGCAACAGACCGGTTGCGTGCCGCCACGTCTGCATCAGTCGGTTCCGCCCAAAACATCCGGGCATATTTGGCCATTATGCTCATTGTGTGTCTCCGCGCCTTTTTGCGTCAGCCGTATCGAGTCGTTCCACGATTGCCTGAGCCTTCCCTTTCTTGATTAACATCCTGAACAAACGACGCTCCATCGAATGATCAAGCCGCCCACAAAACTCCGGCAGTATCGCCCCAAGTTCCAAGAGCGCCTTCAATCTTTCGCCTTCAGTCAGTTCTTGGAAGAATCTAAGTTGGAGAAGTCGCTGGTCCACCGTTGGAGGCGGCTGAACATCGGGCGCTGACTCTGCCGGATCGGTCGCGCTGACCATCACGTCAGCCGGTGATCCGATTGCGGATGCAACGACAATCGGTTCAACCTCCAGCGCTGAGTCGGAAACTGACTGATCCGAAGGTTGTGTGACGTTCGGTCGTGGAGCGCGACGGAAGTTCGGAGAAGCAAGGACCTGCCGCTCGTCTCTTCCGTCCATAAACGCATCGTCGCGCCTGAAACGCGTCAAGTTGTCATCCCACGTCCGCGGATTAATCGTCACTGCGAGCGCGTCAGCCCCCTCATCCCATTCGAAAACGAGAATGTTGTACTTGTACGTGTAGTTCTCGACCACCTTTTCCGGATTCGTCGCGCCAGCAGCCAGCATCAGCAAATCGCGCCCAGCCTCGACGGCATCGACGTGTAGCTTCGGAAAGTGCTCGTGACCGGAAATCAGGACGCGCGCACGATTGCGAAGATAATTGCGGGCCTTCCCGGAGTCCCGGAACCAGTTGAGCGGGTGGTGAACCAGGACGATGATCTCCACCCCGTCCTCCTCCGGCAGGACTTGTTGCCGCTTGCCAAGGATCAACTTCCCCTCATCGTCCTTGCGAGAACAGATGAGAGCCGAATTCAGACGCACAAATTTAATACTTCGGCCCTTCGCCAGCTCGACGCGACCCCCACTGGACATCTGTCCATTGAGATCAAGCTCGCACTCGTAGTCCAACGCAAAGTTGCGGTAAGCCTCGAACCGTCCATAGAGAAAATCGCACCCCTCCGCGCTATCTAGAAGTCGGTCAAGAAAAGCATCTCCATTTTCACGAATCTGTGCCAAGACGCACTCAATCGGGACAGAGATTTTATCCCTGTCGATATCATGATTCCCCGGTACCATCTGGACGTTGACCCGCTCGCAACCAATAGCGTCAGTCAGTTCGCCCAGCCAGTGGGCAGCAATTACGTATTCGCCTTCCTTTCCCGAATACGCGATATCGCCGGTTACGATCACGCCCGAGGCCTTGACCCCGAGCTTCGCCACTTCCGCGCGTGCATCCTCAACCAGACACCGCTTAGCGTCGTTGTTTACTGCGAAATCGCCACCGTTCTTTTCCTGGCCAAAGTGGATGTCGGAAAGGTGAACAAAAATTGCTTTCAATCTGCCCCCAGCGCCCCGATTATCTCCTCGCGAGATCATAGCAAAAGGAGTGAAGGAGTTGGGGGGAGCAGGCCCGGGTTTCCTCCAAACATATCGCGCCCGCGTTGTGTCGGCGGCCACTAGTCCGCCCTCGTCGCGCCGCTATGGAGCCGAAGGGATCTGCCAAGCGAGGTTTCTGCAATGCCACAATAAGCGCTGCCGTGTGAAACATTAGTAGTCTGCGTCTCGTGGCAACTGGAAAATATCCTGCTAAACATCCAGCATCAGCCGGAAAATATCAGAAAAATCGAGCGCATCTCGATCAAAATACTCCCGAACAACCAATGCATATTTAGAGCTGTCCTTGAAGCTCAACCCGACGCGAAGGGCGAATGGTGCTGCGGCACAGATCTATGCGGAGCCGTATGATGTGGAGGTGCCAGGACAGGCAACGCCGGCCCGCTTCGCGCATCTCCGATGCGAGCGCAAGATTGGTTAATGAAGACGTTGCGGCAGAGACTCATCGCATCGAATTGCCCGTTATCTCCAGGTCGGACGCCACCTTCATAGTTGGCCGCCACCTCTGCTGACGAGGCCAACGACGAAGCATCCGTTGAAAGGCTCAATGTTGTACAGAAAACATTCATTGAGACTGGCCCAGAAACCGTCCCAGCGCAACTTGGGGTATTCGTTCGAATCGTGCGAACTCTGGCGGTGACCGCTCGCAGAGGCGCTTACTGCAAGCCTTTGCGGCCTCACGGCCTTGACGAAATTTGCTGATTTACAAGTCGTTGAATCACAAGATATTTTGTGTCAAAACCGCCAGAAAATGCACGAAAGGTACAACCGCACACGCGGCTGCCCCGCTGTGCGCGATCGAAATCTGTGGATAAGTTGCTCCAAGGTAGCAGTCTGTGGGAGATTGCGCCGCGCTCGACCGGCACGATGGCCGCGCGTCGATCGCGTGCGCGCGCGCCGATGCATGGTCAGCAGTTGGCGACGGGCAACCGCGATGATGTTCGCTGAGAGAGATGGGGCATGGCCCGCTATTCGAGTTCGCTGCAGGCGACGTCGTAGCAGCGCTCGCGGTCCCAGTCGGGATGATGGGCCTTCAGGATGCCGACACGGAGGGCGATTGCTTCAGTGCGATCGGTGGCCACCGTCGACACGCGCACGGGTCGACGGCGCTGTAGGCGCTGTGCGATCCCGGGGTCCCCTTGATTTTGATGCAGTTTGCCGGGGTAGACCGATCTAGCTGCGACAAGGGTTAGCGCTCCGCCCCCCAAACAATAATCAATCAAATCAACCACTTCCTGACTGGTCTTCCCGTCGTTCCGACGTGCCAATTTGACGTTGGCGAGGCCAGATCTGAAGATCTGCGGACGCAGAGAGAGCGTTCTCTGCTCCCTTCTGGCTGTAATCGTCCACGGATACGGTCGCGATGGGCTTCAGAGGGTGGACGCCCAGTATCCGATTGGTTTCGCATCGAAACCGTAGAGATCCAGTACACGGTCGGCGGAGGGACGGGCGTCGACCAAACTGATCATCTTCAGTTGGGATGATGCCGCGCGGCCGGTTGGACAGTTCTAAAGAGTATCCCACGCCACCGCCCGGCTTACCTTGCTCTTGCAGCGGCGCGCGGACATGTTCGCGCTGCGCGTTTCAATTTCGAAACGAAGCCAAGGCGTGAAAAAAGCGGCGTGCGCGGTCGGCTTGACAGTGAAGCGCTGCTCGCTCGCCGGACACTCTCAGTCTGGCGCACGCACCGGCCCGAAAGGCGCGTCTCGCCCACGCGAAAGCCGAATGCCTGGTACGCCTTGCTGGTGGCCCACTTGGCGGTCGACCAGTTCCACACGGTCGCACTCATGAGCGGCACGAACTTGACAAGCGCCGGGTTGTTTTCCGTTGCCCTTCAAGCACTTCCAATGAACCGCTCGAATGCGTCTGCGGTGACGGGACGCCCCGTTAGATAGCCTTGAACGAGGTCGCAACCGCTGTCAGCGAGAAATGCTTTTTGCGCCTCCGTTTCGACGCCTTCGGCGACCACGCGCAAGTTCAGCGATTTGCCGAGCTTGATAATGGCGTCGACCAGCAACAGACCCTGGGCGTCTTTTCCGAGGTTACGAATGAAGGTCCGATCGATTTTCAATTTGTCGACGGGGAAATGATCGACATAGTCGAGGTTCGAATAACCCACGCCGAAGTCGTCGAGCGCGACGCGCACGCCTAACGTTTTGAGCGCACTCAGCGAGGACACGGCGTTCTCGAGGTTCTGCATCATCATCGTCTCCGTGATCTCGAGTTCGAAGCGCCGCGCGGGTATGCCATGGCGATCAAGGGCCTCGGCGATCATCGCCTGAAAGCCTTCTTCGCAGAGCACGCGAGCCGAAACGTTGACGGACAAAACGAACTCCTGCGATAGACAGTCGCTGCGGATCCACTCAGCGAGCTGCCGGCACGCCCGGTCGATCACCCACGCATCGATACGCGCGATAAGCGACGATTCCTCCGCTAGCGCAATGAAATCCCCGGGCGAAATCAAGCCCCACTTCGGATGACGCCAGCGTATCAACGCTTCGGCGCCCGTCACGCGCCCATCGCAGAGCGCCACCTGCGGCTGGTAAAAAAGCTCGAACTCATCCGTGGCGCGGGCCTGTTTCATCTCGTGACGCAGCTGCACCTTATCGCGGCGGTCGCTTGTCGATTCTTCGTCGTATGCGCGAACGACTCCGCCACCTGCAGATTTCGCCTGCGCCAAAGCGATTGTTGCTTTGCGCAGAAGCTCATCCGGCTCATCGGCTTCGCTTGCGCGATAGGCCATTCCGATGCTTGCGTGGACTTCGAGCCGCATACTCCCGGTCGCGAAAGGCGCCGCAATCTCCTGTTGCAGCCTGCGCAGAGATGCCTGCATGCCTGCGACGCGTTCGTCTTCGAAGACAACGAGAAACTCGTCTCCGCTCATACGCGCAATGAACCCGTTCCCGTCAAATTGCGCCTGCAAGCGTCGCCCAAGCTGCGCAAGCAGCTCGTCTGCCTCCGTGTAACCCGCGATCTCATTGATCTCTGCGAATCGATCGAGATTGCACAGCGCGACAGCGAGTGACACGCCGCGCTGCAGTGCCTTTGCAGCCGCGTGGTTAAGGTAGCGTAGCCCGGAAAGGCGATCCGGTAAGCCCGTCAGACCGTCATACCCGAGGGGCATCGAATCGGGCTCACCGTCAGCGCCGTCGGTTTGCCGATTGCGGTGCGCGCCCGCAGCATCCTGTAAGAACAGAATGACTTCGTCATCGTACGGGCAGATTGAAACGTTTACATGCCGATTGAGTCGCGGGCAGTACGCGTCGACGGATTTCGGCGCTTGTGTGCTCATTGACTCGAGGCTCGCTTGATAGATCTGCGTCGACTCGGAGCCCGGGATCGCCTCCCAAAAATTCTTCCCGGACAACTCGCCACTTCGCACGCCAAGAAACTGTTCCGCAGCTGCACTGACGGAGGTCACACGCCACTGCCTGTCGAGGACGAGAACGGAGTCGCCCATCCTGTCAAGGAGGCGCTGCGTGCGGCGCGCCGAGGCGTCCAGTGCCTGCTTGTTTGCGAGTCGTTCTTCGGACAGCCGCTCCACGAGTGCGCGCGTGCGTGCCTGCTCTTCGCGACGGATGCGCCAACGCTCGCAGAATGCATAGGTCAACTGGCGAACCTCGGTGACGTCGAACGGCTTGCGCAAGATGACGAATCGATCTGGATGCACCAAGCGCTCGAGCATCTGATCCCACGAATCATCCGCATAGGCCGTACAAAAGACGACATGCATTTCCGGGTCTATGCTCCACAGTGCCTCGGCAGTCTCGACACCGTCACAGCTCGGAGGCGTGCGCACATCGACAAAGGCCATCGCATAGGGGCGTCCCGCATCCCGGGCTTCGAGCATGCGCTCGACGGCAACGCGGCGGTCGCCCACTCGGTCGACCGCGAAACGGCGTGGCCGGACGCGTGTCGGCGGCTTCACCTCGCCGAACAGGCTGGTCTCAGGCGACGCGAGCCGCTCCAGGCGTTTGTGTTCAACGGGATTCAGGATCTTCTGATAGACGTCCAGCATTTCGTGGCTGTCGTCAACGACAAGGATACGGGCACTGTCGGCATCCCCTGCCGAACCGGTCTGATCGCGACGATCGTCGTCGGAACGGTTCCTCCCATCGTCGCGGACGTCATCCGGGAAAGTGGGTGCGAAGGCGCGACAACTAGCGTCTGGATGCGGTTCATGCATACGTGAGTCGACGATCGTGATTGGCTTTTTGCGGGCGAAGCAAGGGACAAGCTCGTTTCAAACGCAACGCCAGCGAGTATATGGAAATTCGGCAAATGTTTCCTTATCTAACAAAGCCGGCTTCGCGCCATATGAGCGGTCTGACGGCGTGCTTCGCGCCTCGAGACACCATGAGTCCAGCGGTTTTGGGCGCTGAAAACGTATACATTAATTATTACGCGATGCGCAGCAAACCCAAGCCGCCTCGTTATAAGTCGTCCCCGCGAGCATTCTGACGGGTAACAAATTACATGAGGCAACGACGCGGCCAAGATAATTGTCGCCGTCTAGACGCTCGCTCGGTAACAAAAAAACTGAGTCAATGCGCTCGATTACGCCGATCATGAAATGGCTCGAATGTGCCGATCCGTGACACCGGTGGAGATGATTGTCGCGCCCCACCTTTGCCCAACCCGAACGACAACGTGCGGCTGGCATGCATTGACCGATGGACGTCAGCGTGCTGCCGTTGTCAGCGGAACTGGAGCCAGTTCATTCCACCACGAGTTGTGCCGCGACCCCTGCATGGTCTGACGGCCACAAGCCGCTCGCGGTCTTGCTCGCCTGACTCGTCCCGAACAATGCGATCCTCTGCACATTGACGTTACCCAGAGTCAGTATCAAGTCCGATCTCTCGTATAGCTGGGATACGGCGTTATTCACGAGTTGCGTCTGGCAGCACGTGAATCCGGGAAGGAGCGGATAAGTCACCGACCAGGCATCCTGATAGCCGGCGGCAATGAAATCCGTGTAGGTGCTGTCCTGCGGCAGCGGAGCGGCTTGCGCATTGGAATCCATCGCCAGGATCACCTGCTTCTGTGTATTGGCCGGACCGGCACGCAATTCGCCGCCTTGAAGCTCACGAATATGCGGGTCCACCGATTCCAGATGGGTGCCAATGAAGCGGAACACCCTGTTGTTGAACTTGGCATCCACGGAAACCCAGGCCCTTGGCAACGGTATGGTGCCGATCGGCGTCGCGAAGGAAGTATGGGCCACGAACGGCGCCGACTGCGGATTGGACCATTGGAAACGCGACGGTTCCAGATCGGTTCGGGCGAGAATCGCGATCTGATTGGCGACCTGCACGCACAGGAACGTGGAAGGCAATATCAGTCCCGGTGTCGGCGGAAACGCATACTGCGTTGCCTGCGCAGCGACGAGATAGTGACCTCCCTGAGCGGTCAGCGCATTGAGCAGTTCCTGCACCATATCGAATTCCACCGTGGTCGGCCCGCACGTCAAGGTGGACGTATTGATCGGGCCGGAAGACCACTGGTCCAGCTCCTGCAAGCTGACCAGCGCCGGGCCGGCCGCGATGATCTGCTTCGCCAGCGCCTGCATGCGCTCGGCGGGATTGGTCGCGCGCACCTGGGTGATCGTCTGTCCCACGGCGACGAGAAATTGCTGGGTTCCCGATGCCCGCGCCAATTCCAGGTAATCGGTACCTTCGTCCGCGTTGTAGGTCATCACCCGCAGATCGCCGCCCCCAAGCGAGAGCGATTGTGCATATACGGCTACGGGGAAGCAGGCAATGAGCAGAAGCAGACCGGCGAGCCAACGGCGTAACGGTTTCATCGCAATCGTCCTTTTTTCATCACACGTTCTTGATTTTTTCCTAGTGTTCGGCACTTGAACCCGGCACGGTAAGGCTCGGCCAGGCAGGCTCGCGATTCGATTATCGAGTCGGTACGGAGCAACATTCGTGCTGACGTCGACACGACAAGGGATTACCGGTCAGTGATCGCCGTGGGGAGGCGATTTCCAGTCGAATTTGTTGCACGGCTGAAACGGTGCCATCCGACGGCAAACGGACTTTATGGCGGGCCGCCGAACGTGAACTCAAACAAGTCCGCTTGGCGGAAACTGTCATCGAGCCGGACCGGACGGGAATGTGTTGGACGCGTCGACAACCGTCCGTCACGTTGGGCATGCGGACGCTCCCGTCGCAGCGCGTCGGCCAGCGTCGGGCGATCTGCCTCAATGACTTTGGTCACTTTCACGAAGGATCGCTGCACGATTGCCCAGGGTTAGGCACCGCACATGCTCGTCATGCTTTCGGCCTCGAGGCACCGATGAGCGGCAAGCCGGGACTACATCTCATCCGTGGCAATCCGGCTGGGCAACAAGGATCCGGTACGCTCAAGAATTGGGTAGGCGGCCGCGGCCACGATATGCGAATTGATGAGCGTCATGTCTCGGAGCAGATCGAGATGCAGCGCGCTCGTCTGCGCGCTATCGAGGCTACCGGAGCGCAGTCGGTCAAAGTGTGCCGCTGTCGCTGTCGATTCCGCCTCCCGGAACGTCACCTTCTCGTCAGCCAGCATGCGTGCCATACGTGTGTCCTCGGTCATGAACAGCGACGCTGCCGTGCGCAGATTGGCCGTCAGGCGGTCCAGCATGGCCAGTAGTTCGGCTTCCCCTTCCTTCGAGAACGCAAGCCCGCGCTTCAGGCGCTTTGTGGCGTGCGGGAGCAGATTCAGATCCACCACATCGCCAGCTTGCTCGAGGTTGATGGCGAAAGTCAGGATCTCGTGCAAACGCCGATGATCGTTTTCAGCGAGTTGCTCGGTGTCAAGCGAGCTCAGGTAGGTCTTGATTGCGGTATTCAGACTGTCCAGGATGTCGTCGCGCTGGCGGGTCTCCGCGATCAGCTTACGATCACCAAAGGCCAGGACTGCGCGGGTACCTGCCAGCATCTCGCCGAGCACATCAGCCAGTCGAAGTGCCTCACGTGCCGCGTTGCCGAGCGCCACCATCGGAATTTGCTGCGCGGCCGGATCCAGGTACAGTGGCCGCGACGGATCGGTGGGGTCCGTGCGCTGCGGCAACAGCCGCCCTAACAGTCCCGCATATGGAGAAAGGACTGGCAGGAAAAGGCAGGCAAGAATCAGGTTGAACAGCGTATGAAAATCGGCCACCACCCGCGCATTGTCCGGCTCGATCACAACCATGAAACGACCGATCGGCCCGAGCGCCGCGAGCGCCAGTACGACGCCCGCTGCCCGCGAGAGCAGGTTGCCAATCGGCAAGCGCTTCGATGCGGGGTCGGCTGTCGCCGTTCCCTCCAGCACCGGGTTGATCGCGGTGCCGAGATTTGCGCCCAGCACCAGTGCAAAAGCAGTATCAGGCGGCACGACGTTCTGCGCACACAGCGACATGATGAGCAGCACGATCGCGACGCTCGAATGTGCGGCCCAGGTCAGCCCCGCGGCCAGCAGCACGTCCACGAGGGGCACGGTGGATGCCGCACCCAGCAGCATGCGAAGACTGGGTGCATCCTCGTAGTCCGTCATCAGACCAAGCAGCTGGTGCAGCGCGAGTAGCATCAGGCCCAGGCCGATCAGCACACGTCCCAGGTCGTGTGCACGCGTATTCGATACCTTGCGAAACATCAGCACGCCAACGAGTATCAGCGCAGGCGAGACCGCCGCAACATCGAACGACAACACCTGCACGATTAGTGTGGTACCGACATTTGCGCCGAGCATGACAGCGAGCGCCGGAACCAGTTCGACATGCCCGCCTGCGGCAAAGCCGGCGGTCATGAGCCCGGTCGCTGTACTGCTTTGCAATACTGCGGTGACGCCCAATCCAGCCAGAAAGGCGCGCAGTCGCCCATGCAGGGCCCGCCCGAGCAGGGAACGCAGCCCGGCACCGAGGGCACGCTGGATGCCGGTCTGAACCATATGGGTGCCCCACAGCAGCAGCGCAACGGATCCGGCCAGATCGATCAGTGTGAACGTAAATGTCATGACCCAGAGCCCTCGATGCCGAGCGATTGCTCATCTGACGTTGACCCAGGGGCGTGCCCAGTATTCCCGGACCACGGGTCCTTACGGACCTTGATCGGTCTTCCTTGCTGCCCGGTGCTCAATCACGCAGTGCTTCGCGCTCAAGTTGCTCCTTGGAAAGGTGGCGTACGTCCGTGCCCTTGGCGACATAAATGACGAGCTCCGCCAGATTCGTTGCATGGTCTCCGATACGCTCGATGGCCGACGCGATGGACAGATAGTCCAACGCAGAGGTGATGCTGCGGGGATGTTCGGGCATATACGTCGCGAGCTTGCGCACGAAAGCGCGGTATTGCTCGTCGATCGCTTCGTCCTCGCGGACAATCTGGGCGGCAGCGACGACATCGAGTCGAGCGAATGCATCGAGTGCGTGATGGAGGATGGCTGCCGCCAGCTGACCGGATAACTGGATTTCCGCTATGTCGATAGTCTTGCCCGCATCGTCATTCGCGATCCGTCGAGTCCGCTTCGCGATCTTGTGTGCTTCGTCGCCAGCCCGCTCGAGATTGGTAATGGCTTTCGAGATCGCCATCAGTAGGCGTAGATCGGATGCCGCCGGCTGGCGCCGCGCGATGATGTTGCCGCACTCCGCGTCAATTTCGACTTCCATCGCATTGAGTCGATGCTCCACGGCAATGACTTGATCGACCAACTCCAGGTCAAAGCGGCTGAGGGCCTGCATCGCATTGGTCAACTGCGACTCAACGAGCCCGCCCATCTCGAGTACCTTGGACGAAATGTGGTGAAGGTCCGTGTCGAATTGGCTGGTGATGTGTTTGTCTGACACGAGAAGTTCCTCCTTAACCGAAACCAGGAGCCGGGCGGGGACGCTTCGCAAGCCCCTGTCCGAGCAACCCCAAGACCGATCTAACGCGATTTTGGTGGCCGGCCAGTCTTGACTCTTTCGACCGCCGATACGGCTTCAAGCAGGTGCTTCTGCGGAGCGGACGCCAGCAGAATCAGGGCAGCCCGAAGCAGCTCGCCCTTTTTCACCGATACGCCTGCGTCGAGACACCGCTGGATCAGCACCGTAATTTTCTCGTAGTCCGAGCGCGGCATCGTGAAGGTGTCGCGTACAACCTTCTCCTTCGTCAGACGCTCCTTGCCATGCGGAGCAATGTTCGCGGAATCTGCCTCAATATGCGCTGTTCGCCTCTTTCCAGGTTTCGCTGGAGCGGATTGCCTGTCGGCAGCGGACTCCGGTATTTCCCTGTCACTTGCACGCTTGCGCGACGAGGGGACTTCCTGGCCTTTTTCCCTGGTGGCCCGGTGCTTCATAGTTGTTCGCAATCTTGACAATACTGTACAAACAGTATAGCTATTTTTACATCAAATGAATTCGGCAATGGCCTATACGGGGGCAGATCCCCCTTGCGGCAAAGCGTTTCAATTCTGAAACGCATTCGGTTGATTTTTCCATCCTCACTCCCTGCTTAACCTCGTATATCCCCGCAAAGCAATGAATTACCTAAGCGGGAACGATACATGCGTGGCAAGTGCTGTCGACGATGCGCGACCCATCCTGTTGGACCAGTAGTCGGGAGGCACGGGACCGGAATGTCGAACAGTGGAAGCTGATGGCGAGATAACAACGAATCATTGAAGGGGATTCACTTGCGCAATCCATTTGGCGCCTTGCTGCACTTGTGGGCACGACATGCGTGTCGACTGGCAACGGTGATTGCGGCCCTGGCTTTCGCCGCGGCGGCGCCAGACACCCACGCCCAAGAGAACTCCACGCCCGTCATGGACGGAACCTACCTTTATGCGGCAGTGCCGGGCGTCGGAAACCACTTTGAGAAAGGCGGCGACGGGATAGTCGTGTTCGACGTTGATCATGGATTCAAATTCGTCAAACGCATCCCGCTGCCGACCCTGCGAAACCGGCCGCCGGAGCTCGCCAAGGGCATCGTCGCAAGCCTGGCGACGCGAATGCTTTATGTCGCCGAGACCAACCGTTTGATCGCACTCGATCTCGAGACCGACAAGCTGTTGTGGATGCAGGCATATGACGGCTGGTGTTGCGATCGGCCGGACATCTCCCCGGACAGTCAGATCCTCTATTTGCCCGCGCTGGATCATCCCGCCTGGAATGTCGTCAGCGCACTCAACGGTCAACTGATCACCGTGATTCCGGCAGCGGCACGCAGCCACAATACGGTTTTTTCTCCACGAGGCGATCGCGTCTATCTGGTGCCCGAGAGCCCGACTATCTACGTCGCGGATGCGAGACGCGCCCGTATCGTCGGCGAGATCGGCCCGTTCAGCGGGCGCGTCCGACCGATCGTGATCAATGGCGCGGAGACACGCGTTTTCGCCAGCGTGAACGGCCTGCTCGGTGTCGCGGTCGGCGATCTCCAAACCGGCAAGGTCATCGCCGAAGCGAGGGCCCCGAGCCAGTACCCATGTCTGATGGACCATCACGATCACAAGGGCGCATGCACGCACGGCGTGGCACTCACCGCGGATGAACGGGAGGTATGGGTCGCCGACGTGAACGCCTTCGTGCACGTCTTCGACGCGACGAGCACGCCACCCAAATACGAGAGGTCCATCGCTACACGCACCTCCGTCGGTTGGCTCAGTTGCAGTATCGACGGACGGCGGATGTACCCGTCAAGCGGCGACGTGATCGATATCGCCAGCAAGCAGATCATCGCCCGCCTGACTGACGAAAACGGGCGTGCGCTCGAGAGCGAGAAGCTGCTGGAAGTCAAGTTTGCGAAGGGAAAGCTGGTCGCCGTGGGCGATCAATGGTGCAACGGCAGGGTCGACAGGCCGCCGAGGTGATGCCTGTCTGATAAAGCACCGCTCTTGCCAAGGTGAAGGCGACACTCGAGCGTCCACATTAGGGTGGGCATGGTGCGACGTGCCCGCCAGCAGCATGCAGGCGCTTGCCGGCGGCGTTGAGGCGGGACGGGTGACTGCTGTCAAGGCAGGGCTATGCCTGCGGGGCATCTACACTTCGGTTCCGTCTGGCGCCGCACTTGCCGGCGGATTCCGCGTGTTTCTGAGGCCCGGCAAGGGCGGTGGTACGGTGGAGGCTCCAGCAACTGCCGGCGGGTATGTCGTGTATCTCGCCATCGATCTCCCAAAAGTCAGCCTGCCGGGAGAAGGCCGGTTAGCGCAGGTGCCGGTGCGCACGGACGACAGGAATCCCATCGGAGCGCTGACGGAACGGCTCGACAAGGTGTTCACCGGCTTGAAGTGGCTTGCTGCGCTGGTCGTAATCCTGGTTATCGTGCTTCTGATCAAGGGGCGGTGACAACCGGCGAGCCCGGGTCTGCGGATCAAGTTCTGGCTAATTCAACCGACCGCTCGAAGTCGCCGCGTCGTCAGCGAGCTTTATTGGCGCAGGGCTTCTTGCTCGATTTGCTCGCGTGGCATGTGCCGGACATCCGTTCCCTTAACGATATAGATGACGAGTTCCGCCAGATTCGTCGCATGGTCACCGATGCGTTCGATGGCCGATGCGATGGCCAGATAGTCAAGCGCGGCGGAGATGACACGCGCATCCTCGGCCATGTATGTCACCAACTTACGCATGAATCCGCGGTACTGGTCATCGATCGCATCGTCTTCGCGCAAGGTTTGAGCGGCGGCGCTGGTATCGAGGCGTGCGAAGGCATCGAGTGCATGGCGCAGGATGGCCGCGGCCAACTGACCGGACAACAGAATTTCTGCGATGTTGATCTTCGTGCCGGCGCTCTCTTGGGCAATACGGCGGGTCTGCTTCGCAACCTTACGCGCTTCGTCGCCGGCGCGCTCGAGATTGGTGATGCCCTTCGAGATCGCCACCAGCAGACGCAGGTCGGATGCGGCGGGTTGGCGTCGCGCGATCACGTTGCAGCACTCGGCGTCGATCTCGACTTCCATCTCGTTGAGCCGATGCTCCGTGGCAATGACTTTCTCGACCAGATTCGAGTCGAAGTGGTTAAGCGCTGCGATCGCATCATTCAATTGCGACTCAACGATGCCCCCCATCTCGAGAAATTTGGACGACAGGTGCTGCAGCTCCGCGTCGAAGTGGCTGGAAATGTGTTTGTATGGCATGGAGAACTCCCGTCGACGAATCGACCGGCAATGTCATCGTCGTTTTTAGTTCGGTGACTGCCCGCAAGAGGCAACCGCCCGTGCGTCCGGGCTGCAGGCGGCGACCAAGAAACTTGGTTGCATCATTGTGGTCAGAAGAATGCGTCACTGTCTATCGCGACAAAGATTCACGGCTTCGACATCAGCGGGGCACAGCTCGCTGGTCGCCCCTCAGCGCGATCGACGTCTTGTGCAGGAACGACCGACGCCGAGTGGATTGTTGGGTGACGGACGTCGGACGATCCGAGCCTCCTGTCGTTTCGCATCTCTGTTCAATCGGTGCGACTGGGAACGTTTTGGAACTGGGGCATCTACTTACAGGGCGGCACCCCCGATTCAATCATATCAAGTTATGATGTTTCCACTAAATGAACATTGTGTTCTGACGGGAAATAGTCGGGGATGCCCAGCTTGCCCTTGCCGCCCGCGTACCTTTCCGGCGGGCAAATGCAAGGTCTGCGTCGAACCACACAAGGGAGCGTACGAATGACGGGTTCCACGCCGGATCAACTGGTTGCGTCAAGCAAAGCCACTGCGGTCGCCATGTTTGCGCTCGCGAACCAGGCGTTCCAAGGTTGCGAGCAAATGATCCAGCTCAACCTGCAGGCGGCTCGACAGGCGCTTGCCGAAAGCCGGTCATATTGGTCTGAAGCGCTGTCGTACCAGGCGCCGGAGCAAGCCATCGCACACCATACGAAGCTCTTGGAGTCGAGCACGAAGAACACGTTGTCGTATGGCGGTCAACTTGCTGCCATTGCCTCGAACAGCCACGCGGAATGGTTGAAGATCGTCGGATCGCAAGTCGAATTTCATTCCCGCAGCCTTCCGCGCTTCTAACCGTCTTGCGTGGCACACACCGGCCCGCACGGGCGTTACGACGAGCACGCTGACTGCGTCGTTTCAGCCGCGGTCATTGACCTGCGTCGCGTTGTTGTTGGCACCACAGCGATGTGGTGCCGCCATGTGTCGGCGCATGCATCCCTAACCCGAATGTTTCGATGCGAGGCCCCTATGCTCACGATGCTAAGCCCGCACGAAATCACCACGTTGATGATGGTGTGGGACGCCCCGGATCAGATTGGATCTGACCGCGAGGAGCTTTTCACATTACTGGAGCGCCAACTGATCGCCTTCGATCCGTTGGCGTCAGATGATCGGCATATTCAGGTGACGGCTGAGGGCCGTGCCGTCCTGAAAGCGGTCTCGCGAATTCGTTAAGCGGAGCTGGCGATTCGGCAACGCCCGCCTGGTCTATTCAAGCGGGAGGGGCCGCGCGATAATCGACCGTCACTCTCAGACTCGGTGGGGGTCGCCGTTCGTCGCCAGGACGGGACACAATGACGGAGGCAACGATGGACGGATCATGGGTTGGAATGGTGATCGGGACGTTCGTGCTGGCCCTCGCGGCGATCGCTGTCGCGAGCCACTATCGGCGCGAGCATCGTCGTGCGGAATTGCTCAGAAACCTGGATCACCACGACTGGTGTCGATTTACACATGCTCATCGAGCCGGCTCAAGGGCAGTGAAACGATGAGACGGCGTTTGCTGACAAGAGGATTCAAGGAGTAGAAACCGGCAACACGCTCGATGCCCGTATTGCTGGTTCCACTCTCTCCCCATGGCTTGTCGTAGGTTTTTTTTACCGACATGATCGGAAAACCACCAACTACGGGGGGCGATATGCTGAATCTTGACGAAGTACCGGCTGGGCCGGTCTGGGGGGTGATTGCAGGCGTCTTATTGGTGGCTGCTGGAGTCGGCCTTGGACTCGCCTCAAAATTCGTGAGTGGCTCCGGCAAGTTCGATGAGTCCTTGGCCATTAGCGCCACGATGTTCGGCGTACTGCTCGCCGTGTACGCCGGTCATGAAATGATGCGCAAAAAGCGACGCTGAACGGAGCAGGCGCCACTCCGCTAGTTCCGTGATGGCAGATCGCACATCGAGACGCTCAGCAGCAGGTCATCAACGATGATCTGTCCTGCTGCGCGCCCCGCACGCAACGCGTCCAAACTTTCGGCGAACGGCTTTCCATGATCGCCTGCCAGTCGAACCGGAGTGAAAAGTAGCGAAGACGTGTCGGCCATCCGGACCTGCACAACGGCAACGTATCCCCGACTGCTGTTCGCGGTCTGGGTGCAGGCGTCAGCGAGGCCGATATCGACTTCGCATCGCACCTCAATCGTGTAACCGTGATAATTGTACGTACTGTTCATCGGCGCCTCGACATGTTCGGATTGACGTTGCAGTCGGCTCATCCAATCCAGGTATCCGATGGTTACGTTATCGGCCCGGAGACACATCTTCTGCGGTCACGCGTGAACGGTTATACAGAAGCTCGACGATCTGCAGGGTGGGCACACTGGTCGGAAGCGAATTCACCTCGAAATGTCCGAACCATCGACATCGCGTGATCTCCATGCCCGGTTGCGGTTTGGCGTGCATCGGGACGTCGGCCAAAAACACATGGTGCAGCTTCGTCAATCCCCCGAACTGAAAAACATAGGTCAATTCCAGCCCGATTAAACCCGTTTCTTCCTTGAGTTCACGACAGGCTGCATCAAGGGGCAATTCGTCAGACTTAACGGTGCCACCCGGCAATGCCCAACGCGACGCGGTACGCGCCACGAGCAAAACTTTCTGCCCTTGACGGCAGACGATGGTGGCTCGCTCTTTGAGATCGGGCGTGCTTGATCGAGGGGACATGGCTCTGGTTACGTTGCGAGGGACAATGGCCAAATTCGGGCCGGACGGATAGTACCTCACTCGTGGTGAATTACCACGTACCTGACGAATATCGTAGCGCAACGTAAGCTCGCTGACAGTTAGGCTCGACGCCAGACCCTGCCGCACCAGGCTTTCCATGCTGCGCTTGGCGGAACACGACTGGAGTCGGCACGCTGGCAAGCGACCAGACACGAGGCGTGCTTCCCCAAAGGAAAAAGCGGGGCCGAATCGATCGCGATCTGCGAACAGCTGCATCCGACTTCAGCGCCGTCGATATGAACGACAGCCGCGGCGTTGCCCATGGTCGTCATGTGACACGTCGCCAGAACGTCATGATCGGTTCGCGATTGTTCGTAAGATCATTTCTCGCTACGCTGCACAGTCCGTCTTTCGCTCGGGGATGCGCACGATGGACCACTGGCGGCTCGCTTACCTCGGCTTGCGGCACTTCCCGCAGGAACTGACCGAGTTCGAACTGAATACGTTCTTCACGTTCTCCGCCCGCGAGCGCGCGCTGATCGACGGACGGCGCTCCCATCTTTATCGCCTGGCGGTCGCGTTGCACCTGGGTTTCGTGCGGATGACCGGCCGCACACTCGACGCGTACAAACAGGTTCCCAAACACCTTTGGCAGCATCTGGGCGAGCAACTCGGCATCGACCCGCCCGACCTCGGCACATTGCGAGCCCTATATGACGACCGCACCGACACGCTCACCGATCATCAGAAGCTCGCTTACGAGGCGCTGGGGTTCCGTCCAATGGCCGAGCATCAGCGGCGCTACATCGTCCGCTGGCTCAAGGAACGGCTATCGGGACGGCAGGATCGCAGCACGGCACTGTACGACCTCAAGCAGTGGCTTTACGAGCACCGGATCCTGATCGTCCACGACCGCGCGCTGCGACAGCTCATCGTCCAGGCGGTACAGGACGTCGAGGCCGCACTGACGCACTGCCTAGAGGCGTCGTTCGGCGCTGCGACGCTCGATCAGTGGGGCGTGCTGTTGCCCCGACCCGAGGCGGGCGGCGCTAGCCTGCAGCAGTGGCTCTGGTCCGTGCCGTTACGGAACTCCACGAACCAGATGGGGGCGCTGTTTCGCAAGATCGAACGCCTGACCAAGCTCGGTATTCATCGCCACTGGCCGGAAGAATGCAACGAGGCGGTGGTTCGGCACTACGCCCGACGGTGCGCCAATCGCCCGCCTTCGATGAGTAAGCGCATCCGGCAACCCGTGCGTCGACTCGAGGGCGCGTGCTTCATGCGTTACGCGATCTGCGTCGCAACCGATCAGCTTCTGTGGATGCTCGGTCGCTGGCTACGCAAGGTGGTCAACGAGGCGCGCAGCAAGGTCGACGCGACACGGCCGGACCTGAAGTCGCAACTGCACTATTTCGCGACGGAAGTGAAGGCGCTAGCGACTGACACCAGTCTGGCGCACGACACCCTAGTCGAGCGTCTCGTGCAACTGGCCGATGCGACGCTCGCGCAAAGCGGCCCGAGTCGGGCGAGCCTAGTACGAACCCAGCTCCTGACCAAGCAGCGCGTCGCGCGCGCGATGCTCGCGCAACTGTTGGCGTTACCGTTCGCGTCGCAGACGCCGCACCCGGTCATCGACGCGCTGGAGGTGCTCCGGACGGTCTACGTCTGCGGCGAACGCGAGTTGCCAATTGATGTACCCGTCCAGATCGGGCGTGCTTGGCAGCGGATCGTAGCGGATGCGGACCGCATCCGGGCGCTGCTCGCGTTCGAGTGGGCCACCTTGTCGGCCTTGCGGGTCGCGCTGCGCAATGGTTCGGTCTTCGTCGACCATAGCTTTGCCTTCCGCAGTCAGGCGACGCTACTGATTCCCGACGAAATCTGGAAGGCTCAGCGGAACCACTACTACGGTCACCTCAAGCTGTCGCAGGACCCGAAGGAGTTCCTCGGGCCCGTCTGCGACCATCTGAACGAGGGGTTCGAACGGTTGGACGAAGCGGTGTCGCGTGGCGAGGTTCGCGTCGACACCGCGATCCATCTCGATCCTGTGTCGGCCGAGCGGGCCGAGCCCGCCGTGGAGGCGCTGCGCCGTGCGATCTTCGATGTCCACCCCGACGGCCAACTACCGCGCATCATCCTGGAGATCGACAGCGAAACGCGATTCAGCTGGTTGCTGCTCGGTCGCGAACCCCGCTCGCGCAGCGAGCTGCTGATGGTCTATGCCGCTGTGCTCGCGCACGGCACGTCGATGGCGGCCGCCGAGGTCGCGCGCATGGTGCCGGAGTTGTCGGCGGGCGCGATCCGGCAGATGATGCAGCGCGTCGCTGACGAGCGTGTGCTGCGCGAGGCGGCCGATGCGGTGCTCGGCTTCATGCACCGCCATCCGATTGCCGCGCACTGGGGACGCGCCGACCTCGCGTCGTCCGACATGATGTCGCTCGAAACCACCCGCACCGTCTGGCAAGCGCGCGCCGATCCACGCCGGCGCACGGCGTCGATCGGCGTGTATACCCACGTGCGCGACCGCTGGGGCATCTTCTACGACCAGCCGATCGTGCTCAACGAGCGGCAGGCCGGCGCGGCGATCGAGGGCATCATCCGTCAGGAGGGCACCGACGACGTGGCCCAGCTCGCAGTCGATACCCACGGGTTTACCGATTTCGCAATGGGGCTGGCCCGCGCACTCGGATTCGATCTTTGTCCGCGACTCGCGCACCTGCGTGACCGGCGGCTGCATGTTCCGGTCGGCCATGCCGTTCCTGATGAGCTAACCGCTGTCGTCGACCGTGACGTCAGACTCGATGCGATCGAGGCCGTCTGGGACGACTTCGTGCGCATTGCGGCTTCGGTGCAAAGCGGGCACTGTACGGCCGTGCAAGCGCTGGTGCGCTTCGGTTCTGCCGCACGCGGTCAGCCGCTGTACGACGGCGGCGTCGCGCTGGGACGTCTGTTTCGGACGATTTTCCTGATCGACTATTTCACGATGCCGGCGTTCCGGGCTGAGTTGCAGCACGTGTTGAATCGCGGCGAAGCGCTGCATACCGTCCAGCGCGCAATCCATCAGGGGAAGATCCCGGCCGAACTCACGCGTCATCGCCACACAATCATGGCCGTGTCGTCAGCGCTGAGCCTGCTCACCAATGCCGTCCTGGCGTGGAACACGAGGCACATGCAACGAGCGGTTGAGCGCATCGAGACAATCGGCCAAGCGCCGGTGCTCCCCGAGTATCTGCGGCGCATCGCGCCGACGTATCTGGAAGGCATCAATCTGCGCGGCACGTTCGATTTTCCGGTAGCAGACTACGCGCATCGCCTGATGCCGAGTGTCACGCTCAGCGTGCCGATCGCGCGCTCGAGCGAGGCACGCGGATGACGCAATCGTGGCTCCGGCTGATAATGCCCGGCTGCCTGTTTTTCGATGGACTGCCATGAGTCAAAAATCTTCCCGACGTCCGGGCCACCGCCCTTTGAGCAAGGACATGCTGCTGCCACTCCCGCTTGCCCGGACCCGCGCCTTGTCGCTCGAACATCATCTCGCGCTGGCCACCACGGCGGCAGGACATGGCAATGCCGATTCGATGATTTGCCTGCTGAAGGCTGTCTACACGGCGTTCTATCTGCGTAACGATACGGCCGAACGTGGTGACGACCTTCCGTTCCAGCATGCCGAAGCGGCGCTGGAGCGATGCATCGCCCGCACCGAGCGCGGTGAGACCTGGATCATGCTCGACCGGGACAAGGCCGCGATCGAGCACATTCTCGTGCTCCACGACGAACAACTTGTGACCGTACCGACGCATCGCTACCTGACCGCACTCGAAAAACTGAACCGGTTTGCCCTCGATAGGCTGAACTCACCAATTCCGCCGTTGCCGGTGGCCGATCGCTAATCGACAGCGAACGCGCGATCGACGAATCCGCGCAACTGTGACAGGTCGGTCTTCGCATAGCCGGCCGTGGTCTGAATCGAGGCGTGGCCGAGCAGCGCCTGTGCGGCGGGCAGCGGCACTTGCCGGTCGACTACTAACGTACGCGCATAGGCATGGCGCAGCCAGTGCGGCGACGCCCGCCGCAGGGTGGCGGCACTTGCCGGATCGGTCTGGGCGAGCAGCGCAGCCGCCGACTCGAAAATTGCCTTGACCTCGTCGTACAGCCCCGAGCCTTGCAGCGATCCCCCCTTTAGGCCGTGAACCAGCGCAATGCGCTCGCCCGGTTCAGGCTGAGTGGGGAGGCCACGCAATCGCCGATAGACCTGCAGGACCGACACACAGGCCACCGGCAACGGAATCGCACGGTGTTTCTCTCCTTTGCCGCACACGTGCAACGTCCAGTTTCCCTTGGCGTCGACGTCGAGTGCGGGCAGGTGCCGTTCGTCGGACCACACCAGCTCGACGAGCCGCACGCCGGCGTAGCGGTACAGGCTCCAGATCGCTCGGCGCCGTGCGGCCACCAGCGGCTCAACATCGCTGTCGACGCGATCGACTTGCGCGTCGCAGGCGGCCAGTTGCGCGGGCGTCAGCATGCGGGTCGGCGCGAAACCGGCGTGCCGCGGCTGTCCGCGCACCAGGCCGGCAGCCGGGTTCGCCGTCAGATAACCGGTTTCGGTCCAGTACCGGAACAGGCTCGCGATCACCGCAAGCGCGCGGGCCTGCGCCGCCTCGGAAAGCGTGCCTTTGAGTCGCGGATCGTCAGTTGCCTCACGCGAAGGACGGCGCAACATCCGCTTGTACTCGAGTAGATCGTGGCGCGTCAGATCCGACAGCGGTCCCCGTTCATGGGCGATGCACCACACTGCGAGGCGACGGATCTCGGTCAGATACGCGCGCGTGGTATGCGGCGACCGGCTGCCCCGATCGCGCAGAAACATGCCGACCGCTTGGGCGTCGTCACCGACGCCGAGTGTATTGGTCGCGCTCGCGAGATTGGCAAAGCGGCCCGCGCGAGCGAACCATTGTCGTAGCGCCAATGGTATGCCGGCGACCATCGGCACCGACTCCTGTTTCCTCTCACCGTCCGTTGCAGCAGGCAGAGGGGCCTGGCCATATTGGAAGCGTCGCACGTGTGCACGCAGCACACGTGCCAACACCACGTCAGGCTCGGGCGCGTCGTCGATCGGCACGACCCGCGCGCGCCCGCGATCCCAGTATTCAACCGCCGCCGTCTGATCCAGTAGCAGACGCATCACGGTCGGTTTGGCTGCCTTCGCGTCGGCGAGCGACGGATAGTGCCGCTTGACGACCGCCAACGTCCAGCGCACGTAGACGACGTGGCCGAGTACGTCAGTCACGTAGGCAATGGCGGCATCGATGCCGTCAGGCAGGCGTTGCGGCGGCGTCGCGCCGGTGTCAATCCAGTCGGCAATGTTCATCGGCGTGGCTGATCAGCAAACGGAGGCAGGCGGCCGTCCGCGTCATTTTCCCTTGCGTTTCGCGGTCGTGCCACCTGTCGTGCGCTTCGCCGTCGCGAGACCCGCGTGCGTAGCGGTCCGCGTCGGCTTGGGCGCGATGTCACGCAACAGGTCGCTGAGCTGGGCATGCTGCTGTGCGTTGACCGCCTTCAGGGCGAGGGCTTCGCCAGCGGCATGCTGACGTGCCTCGCGTTCGCGCGCCAGCTCGCTTTCGAGGCGGTCGCGCTCGCCCTCCAGCGCGGCGATCCGGCGCTCGGCAAATTTCAGTTGCGACGCCGCCTGCGCGTGTTCTTTCTTCAGGGCCTCGCGTTGATGTGCAGTTTCCTGCAGCAGCTGCTTCGACAGCGCTTCATAGCGGTGCTGCGCCGCCTCAAGCGCCGCAGTGTGCGCGCGGTCACGGTCGGCCTGGTCGGCTGCCAGCGCGTTGAGGGCAGCCTGACGCTCGTGAGCCTGCGCGTCGAGGGACGCGCACCGGTCCTGTAGCACACCGTGCTGTGCACGCAGGTCGGCTAGCTCCGCGTCGCGGGCCGTCAGTGCGGTGCGCAGGTCCTGGACCTCCTGACGCAGCAGTTCGACGCGCAGTTCGGCATCGGTGCGGGCCGCCTCGGCGGCGCCGACGCTGTCATCGGCCGCCTGCTTGAGGCGCGCCACGTCGTCAATCTGTACGGCGACGGCGGCCTGCCAGAGCGTGCGCATCAGGTCGGCAATGTCGGGCGGAATGTCAGGAATCGCGATCTCGGCGAGCCCTGCGCGCACGACTTCCGCCTCAATGGTGTTCAGGGCGCGCGCGAGCGTCGCGGGGTCGCCGACGCCCAGTCGCGCGCGGAGCTTGCGGACCGACACGATCTGGCGAAAGCGCGCGCCGGTCGCCGGCGCGGCATCGCCGGCCTCGGCGAGCATCGCGAGCACGGCGGAGCGAATCTGTTCGGCGGAAACGGCGGCAGGACGGGGCATGGTGCGCAAATTCGGTCAAGGTGGCCAAATTATTCCACACAATTATAACGTTAGAAAACCATATTTATGATGGCATCTGAGCATCTATCCACGATAAGTTTTCTTATCGCGTCCAAACGGGCCCCAAGACGCCGGCCAGCGCGTGCCGACGGCGGCCGGGGCTCGGCCGAGAGGTGTTGAGGAACGATGGAAGGACCAGTCAGGAAGTGACTGATTTGATTGATTATTGTTTTGGGGGCGGAGCACTACGCCTTGTCGCAGCTAGATCGGTCTACACCGGCAAACTGCATCGAAATCAACGGGACCCCAATGTTTGCCGCGTCGCTTGCCTTACCCGTGATCGCCAGCCGCGGCCGGCGCCGACGGAAAGCGCGAAGAAAGAAACTGCGGCGCATTTGGCAAGCTTGCTGTCACCGGCGGTTCATTCGCGGTCATTATCCTGCCGCTCGTTACGAACAATTACGGCCCGTTACCGCGGGCCCGTGAAAACGTTTTTATCCGACGAACAGGAGCATCCGTGTACAAGATTCTCGTTCTTGCCGCTGCGGTTGCCGCGACATTGACCGCGTGCAACAGCGATTCCGTGAACACGACGGCGACGCTCGGCGATACGACGTCGACGCTGCTGTCGACCGGGCAGCGCGTCACGCCGGCAGCCGCGCCGGGCGCGACGCTCGTCGCGCTGAATCCCGGGCTGCAGGGCCTGCCAGCCTTCGTGGCCGGCCAGCCGGTGTCGGAGGCGCTCAGCCCGGACCGCAAGACGTTGCTCGTGTTGACGAGCGGCTACAACAACGTGGTCGATGCGGGCGGCCACCTGATCAATGCCGATTCGAACCAGTACGTATTCGTGTTCGACGTGTCGGGCGGCACGCCGGTGAAGAAGCAGGTGCTGCCGGTGCCCGATACCTATGTCGGCATTGCTTTCGCGCCGGACGGCCAGCATTTCTACGTGACGGGCGGCGGCGACGACAACCTGCACGTGTTCGCGCTGTCGCAGGGCGCATGGGGCGAAGCGGGCGCGCCGATCGCGCTGAATCACAAGGGCGGCAACGGGATCGGAAGCAAGCCGCTCGCGACCGGCGTCGACGTGACGGCGGACGGCAAGCGTGCCATCGTCGCGAACCGCTATCACGACTCCGTCACGCTCGTCGATCTCGCGGCGGGCGCGGTCATCGCCGAGCTCGACATGCGGCCCGGCAAGAGCGGCGGCGCGTCCGGCACGCCGGGCGGCGAATATCCGAACGCGGTGCGCATCGTCGGCAACAAGACCGCCTACGTGTCGAGCGAACGCGATCGCGAGGTCGTCGTGGTCGACATCTCGACCAATGCGCCGCAGGTCGTCGGGCGTATCGCGGTCAAGGGCAATCCGAACAAGATGGTGCTGAACCGTGCGCAGACGCGTCTCTATGTCGCGTCCGACAACGCTGACGTCGTGTCGGTGATCGACACGACGTCGAACAAGGTGGTGTCGAGCGTGTCGACGATCGCGCCCGCAGGGCTCGTCACCGAAATGCAGTATCGCGGCGCGTCGCCGAACGGGCTCGCGCTGTCGCCGGACGAAACCACGCTGTACGTGACCAATCGCGGCACCAACGACGTCTCGGTCGTGTCGCTGTCCGGCGATTCACCGAAAGTGACCGGACTGATCCCGACCGGCTGGTATCCGTCCGACGTCGCAGTCGGCGCGAACAACGCGCTCTACGTCGTCCACACGAAGAACATGCCGGGGCCGAACTCCGGCAACTGCCTCGGTTATGGCACGTCGCCCTGTCCCGTGAAGAACTCGCCGGTCGCGCAGGTGCAGAACCAGTACATCGAGCAGTTGAGCAAGGGCGGCTTCACGTGGATGCCCGCGCCGGACAGCGCGACACTCGATCTGCTGACGAAGCAGGTCGCGGACAACAACAGTTTCAATGCGGCGCTCTCCGCGGCTGACGTTGCGACGATGACCGCGTTGCGACAGAAGATCAGGCACGTGATCTATATCGTCAAGGAGAACCGCACGTACGACCAGATCCTCGGCGATCTGGGCCGGGGCAACAGCAATCCGTCGCTTGCCGAGTTCCCGAACGCGACGACGCCGAACATGCACGCGCTCGCGAAGACGTTCGTCACGCTCGACAACTTCCACGATTCCGGCGACGTGAGCGGCAACGGCTGGCCTTGGACGACCGGCGCGCGCGAATCCGACGCGGGCGCGAAGATGCTGCCCGTCAATTACTCGAGCAGCCCGCTGCCCACCGGTTCGCGCGGCGGCTCGTACGACTGGGAAGGCACGAACCGCAACGTCAACGTCGGCTTGACCGGCGCGCAGCGCCAGGCGGCCAATCCCGCGCTGCCGGCCGACCCGGACCTGTTGCCCGGTAACGGCGACGTGTCCGCGCCGGACGGCCCGTCGGACGCGATCCAGCAGGGCTATATCTGGAACGCCGCGCTGCGCGCAGGTCTCACGGTCCGGAATTACGGCTTCTTCATCGATCTCGCGCGCTACAGCGGCAGCAACGCGATTCCCCGCGATCGCGCGCCGTTTGCCGACAACGCGCTGCAAGCCTATGCGACCAGCCCGGCGCTGGTCGATCGCACCGATCCGTTCTTCCGCGGCTACGACAACGCGTACCCCGATCTGTACCGGGAGCTGGAATGGGAGCGCGAGTTCAACGGCTTCGTCGCCAGCGGCCAGTTGCCGTCGCTGACGCTGCTGCGCCTGCCGCACGACCACACCGGTTCGTACAAGGCCGCGATCGACGGCGTCAACACGCCGGAGTTGCAGCTTGCGGACAACGACTATGCGGTGGGGCGCGTCGCGCAGGCAGTCGCGAACAGTCCGTATGCGGCGGACACGCTGATCTTCGTCGTCGAGGACGATGCGCAGGACGGGCCGGACCACGTCGACGCGCATCGCAGCACGGCGTTCGTAATCGGGCCGTACGTGAAGCAGAACGCGGTGGTCAGCACGCATTACACGACGGTCAACATGATTCGCACGATCACGGAGGTGCTGAACCTCGATCACCTCGGGCTGTTTGACGCGACGCAAGGGCCGATGACCGACGTGTTCGACCTGAGCCAGCCGAAATGGACGTACAAGGCGGTCGCGTCGGGGCTGCTCGCGAACACGCAACTGCCGATTCCGGCGGGCGACATCAAGACGGCCGCGCTGAAGCCGACGCACGGGATGCGTTACTGGGCCGCGGTCACGCGCGGGATGGACTTCTCGGTGGAGGACCGGCTCGATGCGGTCGCGTACAACAAGCTGCTGTGGAAGGGGCTGATGGGCGCGAAGGCGTATCCGGTGCGGCCGGGCGACGCGCAGCAGGCAACGCGGCGGCGCAATGACGATGACGACGCGCCCGCCGCCGCGAAGCGCGCGGTGAAGGGCTGACGTCCGCGCGTTGCTGAAACCGGGCGCTGAGCTTGGCGGGAGGCGCGCCGGAACACCGAGAACGGTCCGCTCGACGGGCCGTTCTCCGTTTCGAACCCGTCGTCGGGCGTGATGGCGGTGATCGGATCATCGGCCCAAACGGCTCCGGCAAGACCGCCCTGATGGAATGCCTTGCGGACCCCGCACAGCGCGTCGTCCAATCGTTCGATATCGGCAGCGACCCCTATGTGCTTGCGTTCGATTCGTCGGTGGGCACCCTCTATGTTGCAGGCGAAGCCGGCATCAGTTCGATGTTCAGCGTCCGAGGCTCGAATGTCATCAAGATTGGCGAGGGTCGCCTCGGGCCGTATGCGCATATCGTCGCATTCGACCCGGCCACACACCGGTCGTACTTCCCTCTGAAAGATATTGGCGGCCAACCGATGCTGCGTGTGATGGAACCCGGTAGACCCGCCACGAAAAAATAGCCCGGCTACTGAGCCGGGCTTACAAGAGGTGGTCACCCAGGAAAACCGTATCTTCATGGGCGAACCACCCGCGTGGACGTACGTGAATATAGCCTGGATTATGTCGTACCAGGCAACGGGCTAGAAACCAGTACGGCGGCCACCATCAGAACACCGGCGAGCACGATGGACTCGACGTGAAGGACCAGGCCAAAGCGGCGAAGAAGGCCAGTGGGCTCGGCTGCTGATGGGCTCTTGAGTGCCGACATGAGTTTCGGCATCTCGAAGAAACGGTTGTGTCCGCCCAGCACTGCCGCAATCAGCACAAGCGCCAGCTTGAGCAGCAGCACCTGGCCATACGTCGACACAAGAAGATTGACCGGCGCGTTGACGCCTCGCCATCCGTTATACGCACCCGTGGCGAACAGGACAATGAGCGCGTACGTTGCTACGTCCGACAGCGATTGCACGAACGATGCGCTGCTGAGCCGTTCACAACTCGGAGCATCCAGCAGGCGCGGCATGACGACGTAAGTCGTCACGAGTACGAGCCCGACCCATGCGCTGATGGCCAGCAGATGTAACCAGTCGACCCACACTGGCATGCTGAAGAGCCCCGAGTCCACCGGATGCCCGCCGTTACTACGCGCCAGCGCCACGCCAGCGAGAGCGACCCACATCGCAAACGGGAAACGGGCCTCGTGACCTGAGCGCAGGAACGACAGAATCACGATGCCGAGCATGAATGCGGCCGCGACCAACCACGCATGCCCAAACGCGGTTCCAACCAGCATCGACCAAACGGCCGGTCCAGCCTCGAGCAACGTCGAATCGCCCATCAACGCGCAGTGCGCCCAAAAAGACAGCATGCTTGCGAGCAACGAAACAATGGCTGCGACACGTAGCGTCATGGCCAGACGCCGTCCGACACGGACTTGCCATGCTGATGCACCGCGTGCAAGCCATTGGCTGCTGAGCAACGCACCGACGATGACGGCGAAGCCAACGTTCTGGATAGCCACCGAGACCAGTCGGAGGATGCCGAGGAACCCTTCGTTCATCACTTCACCTTGAAGGTATACGTGCCCTTGGTTTTGTGCGAATCGGCGGTCATCACGGCCCACTGCACCGTGTAGGCGCCGGATGCCAGCTTCGGCAGCGCGACCGTCATGACGTTGGGACTGGAGGCATCCACCTTCGCCTTTTCCTGCGTGACGGCTGCGCCATTCGCGTCGGAGATTTTCACCGAGCTGAACATCGGCTCGAGGCCTTCATTGAAGGTCAGCCGCACGGCTTCGGGCGTAACGTCGGCCGTGCTGCCGGCGGCAGGCGTCGCACTTTTCAGTATCCCGTGTGCCAGTGCCGCAACCGGCGCCAACGCAACGACAGCCGCCGAAGCCAATCCGGCCAAATGCTTGAGAGTCAGGGCTTTCATGTTTTTCTCGTCTCGTAGAGTCAACGCGGGGACACGTCGCAAGCGCTCCCCGCCGGACACCGTTACTGCTTCTGCAGCTTCATCACGGTAAGTGCGCCGTTCGCGTCATCGGCCACGAAATCAATCTTGTCGCCGACCTTGACCTGCGACAGCATGGCCGGGTCCTGGACCTTGAACACCATCGTCATCGCTTCCATGCCGAGGTTCTCGAGCGGACCGTGCTTGATGGTCAGCTTGCCGTTGGCGGTATCGACCTTCTTGATTTCGCCATGCGACATGCTGTTCTTCGCGTCACCACTTTGCTTCGCAGTGGCATTCGCATCCGTATTTGCCGTGTCGCCTGCCGCATACGACGCAGCGGAAAACGCCAGCGCGCAACCCATCGCAATCGAAACAAATGCCTTTTTCATCGTGCTTTCTCCAGAGTTGAAGGGATGAATTCAATGGTCGGTTAGCGCCGACCTTGTTGTGTAATTCAGCTATCCGGCAACTCGCCGGTGTATTCGTAAGCCACGGTTCCCTTGGGGTGCTTGAACCAGCCCGGGTCGCGGTAGTCATTGCGGCCAAGGCCTTGTCGAACCTTGACGACCGTGAACATGCCGCCCATTTCCAACGGACCGAACGGCCCGATGCCAGTCATCATCGGCAGCGTGTTGTCGGGCAGCGGCATCTCCATCTCGCCCATCGCGCCGCCGGTACTCCCCATCGCCATATAGTCGGGCACCAGCTTGTTGATGCGTTTCGCCAGGTCCTTCTGCGGCACGCCAATCAGGTTGGGGACCTGGTGCCCCATCGCATTCATCGTGTGGTGAGATTTGTGGCAATGGAATGCCCAATCGCCCGGCCTGTCGGCCGTGAACTCGATGGCGCGCATCTGACCGACCGCGACGTCAGCCGTCACTTCGGGCCAACGTGCCGACGGCGGAATCCATCCACCATCGGTGCCTGCCACTTCGAAGCTGTAGCCGTGCAGGTGAATCGGGTGGTTCGTCATGGTCAGATTGCCGAACCGAATGCGTACGCGGTCGCCCGCGCGAACCGGCAATGGGTCGATGCCGGGGAATACGCGCGAGTTGAACGTCCACATGTTGAAGTCCGTCATTTCATTGACGCGCGGCGTGTAGCTACCGGGGTCGATGTCGTACGCGGCCAGCAGGAACACGAAGTCGCGGTCAACCGGCATCACACTGCGGTCTTTCGGATGGACAATGAACATGCCCATCATCCCCATCGCCATCTGCGTCATCTCGTCGGCGTGCGGGTGGTACATGAACGTGCCGTGCTTCTCGAGCTGGAACTCGTAGACGAACGTCTTGCCGGGCGGGATATGCGGTTGCGTCAGACCACCCACACCGTCCATTCCATTGGGCAACAACATGCCGTGCCAGTGAACGGTCGTGTGCTCGGGCAGCTTGTTCGTGACGAAGATTCGGACCTTGTCCCCTTCGACTGCTTCGATAGTCGGACCGGGAGACTGACCGTTGTAGCCCCAGAGATTTGCTTTCATGCCGGACGCCATTTCGCGCACGACCGGTTCAGCGGTCAGATGGAACTCCTTCCAGCCATTCTTCATCCGCCACGGCAGCGTCCAGCCATTGAGCGTCGCGACCGGCGTGTACGGGCGTCCGTTGGGCGGCACGAGAGGCGGCTGCGTGGTGGCTTTCGCCATCGTGGGCGCTTCAGGCAGCGTTGCAGCGCCAGCCTTGCTGACCATTGCAGCACCCAGAAGGGCGGCCCCCGAGCCGCTCAGAAATTGTCGACGGGACACCATGTCATTTACCTTCCATATTTGTTGCCGGCGCCGATTGCGCCGCAGGAGCCGAAGGAGATTGCGCGGCGGGCTGAGCCGCGTTGGCCGCGTGTTCCCCCTTCGCTCCTTGAGCCTCATCCGCTCGAGGCAGACGCCCGCCGAGCGCTTGCTGGAGGTCCGTTTCTGCCAGCCAGTAGTCCTTCAGCGCATCGATGTAGCTGTTGACTGCACCGACCTGCTCGCGCGAATCGGCAAGCAGCTCGAACACGCTGGCCAGCATGCCGTTGTATCGAAGCAGCAGCTCGTCCGAGATGGTTTTGCGTAGCGGAACGACCTCGTCGCGATAGTGCTTGGCGACGTCATAGCTGGTCACATAGGCGGAGTACGACTCGCGAACCTCCGAACGTGCATCGACGGCCGTCTGCGCAAGCCGGTTTGCCGACTGCATGTAGATGGCCTCCGCGCGGGCAACCTTGGCGCTGCCGAAGTCAAAGAGGGGAATTTCCACGCTGATTTCGTAGCCGTGCTCTTGCCCCTTGTCGGTCTCGTAGTTGTTCAGATAGCCAACGTCGAGTGCATTGATGAAGCGCGTGGCCTTGCTCAGTCCCAACGACGAAGCCACGCCTTGGTTCCGTAGCTTTGCCGCCTGAATATCGAGGCGGTTCTGCATCGCGTAGCTTTCCAGGTCCTTGAGGTCCGGACGCTCCTTTGGCAAGTCGGGCAAGCGCTCCGGAAGCTGATATTGGGTTCCCGTGCCCCACACGCCCATCGTGCGCGTAAGCTTTTCGCGTGCAGCCACGGCCTGTTGACGCGCCTTGGCCTGTTGCGCAATCGAGTCGGCATAGAAAGCCTGCTCGCGCGCGTAGTCGAGCTTGCTGAAATTGCCCGCCTGACGCATACGCAAAGCGAGCTCGGCACCGGCTTCGGCCGAATTCTTCACCTGCTCCGCGTACTTTGCCACCTGTTCGGCGGCGACTGCGTTGACATAGGCGCGACGCGCATCGGCGGCCACCTTCAGCATCGCGTCGGCGGTTTCGAGTTTCGTCTGCTCGAACCGACGGCCTTCGATGTGCGCGGCGAACGGCAGCGTCAGAATGCTGAGAACATTGGCCGAGAACGTTCGTCCTATGCTCAGGTCGCCATTGCCGGCACGCGTCCGGCTGAACGTGAAGCCGGGATTCGGGAGCCGGCCGGCCTGCACCAGGTCTGCTTCCGACAGCCCAAGCTCCGCGTAGGAAGCCTGGAGACCGCGATTGTTTAGCAACGCGACCTGTACCGCATCGTCCATCGTCAGCGGCTTTGCCAGCAGGTCTTGCGTGCGTTTGGCAACCGATTCCCGGTCAGCGTCGGTCTTGACGATGACGGCTTCCTTCCCGAGCCGCTCCGATGCCGTGGACGAGACCGTGTTGAATCCGCCATCCTTCGAAAAAGTCGTACAGCCGGCGAGGAATGCCATCACGGCAAGCCCGGTGCCTATCCGCGCGGAAATGAATCGCTTTGTCATTTGGCAGCTTCCCCGTGCATCGAGTGGTGCGTATCGCTGCTGTCGGTGGGCTTCTTTGGCATGGCGTCGTGCTTCATACCGCCCTTCGCGGGTTTATCCATCACGGCTTGATTGAGTTGTTGCCATGTTGGTCCATCGCTGTCCCGATACGGGTGGTATCCGTCGAAGGCGGACGGCACAGTGATGGCCGGCACCGAGGCCGCTGCGTCAGTGGGGTCAGGAGTGGTTGTCGTCGCGTGTACGAGCGACGGCAAAGTAGCCGCCGCGCCGAACAGCGCTGCAAAAATCAGTCGCATACGTTTTCTCGTCGTGAGTCGACTGGCGGTGTCCTGCGAAACCGCCAGAATGGAACGCGTCGCGGCGTACTAACCGCGATAGATGACTAGACGAGAAGGCTGCGTGGAGGTCGCTCGATGCCGTCGGTCAAGAACGACGGGGCACCGGCGGAAGGCGGGAACGGAACAGTAACGCGGGTTACATCAGAAGAATGGGCTACGACCGGAACGACGGGTAGACCGGCTCCGAAACAGCATGACGCGCATGTCGAACACGAATGCGCGTGGTGGGTATTACCGTGGTGATGATGCAGATGCTCGCCGTCGGCAAGCGCCAATCCATGTGCTTCATGGTGGTGCTCCGGCATCGATTGCTCTGCGTGCTGAACTGCCGGTTCACCTGCTTCAGCGCGGGCAGCAATGCATTTCATCGAGATAGCAGCGAACGACTGAACCGGAAGGCTCAGTGCCAGCAATACGACGATGAAGAGTTTGCGCCAGTACGACATGGTTGCGGAGTCTAGCACGCGTCCATCGAGCCCGAAAGGTCGAGAACGTGTCAGGGTGTAACCGGCATCGGGCTCCCCCTGCCGATATGTGCGGCCGCCTCTCGTCGCTGATGCCTCGCTCCGGGCTCCGGGTGCGTCGTCGTCCTCCCGACGCACCGGATCACGAACAAACGCTGGATTTCTACAGCGAGATCCTGCGTTTACGCTCGCAGCCAGCCACGGTTGATTGGCCACGCGAGCAGCGTACGGTAGAGCATGATTGCGAGACGCGTCACGGTCGGGCCACTCATTCTCCAGAACGGCGCCATGACTGCATACGCAATGCATGTGACGGCCACTGCACCAATCATGTCGAGCGGAAAGTGCACGCCAAGAAATACCCGCGCCCATGCAACCGCGATCCCCACGACAAGCGTCATGCCTCCCAGCCATCGCATCCGCCCGATGAGCAGCGTCAGCGCAATGCTGGCGAACACAGTGGCGTGATCGCTCGGAAAAGACGAATCGGGCGCATGCGGAAGAAACGCATGTCCAAGGCCGATCGCAAACGGTCGCGGATGTGACCAGACAAGACCGATCAGTTGGTTGCCGCCGAGCGCCAGCAGCGCGAGAAGGCACGCGCGGATTGCCAGTTCACGTTGTCGATTGCTACCTGAGAGCCACATGGCGATCATCAGCAGCGGAATCAGCCAGACCATGTAGTCCGCGAGGACAAGCGCCGCGCTGACTAGCCAGGGTGGCGTCATCGGCGTGCCGTTGATCATCAGGAAGAGCGCCTGGTTAAATGCCTCGATTGTTTCCATAGAACGATTCGTAGTGAGATGAAGAATCCGTCAGCAGCCATTTGTCCGCAGCAGCTGCGTGGCACGGTAGACGTCGCCGCGTTGCTTGCGCTCGGTCACCTCGGACCCAATGGGGCCGTCCGGGCGTGTGGTCGTCGCATGCCGTTCGTCCAATGGCACTTCCTCTTCCGGCACGAATACTACGCAACCGGATGTGAAGTTTTTGTCAAGAAGGTGTCGTGCCGGTCAGCGATGGAGTCAGGTCAGACGGCATTGACGATTTCAATGTCAATGCCGCAAGCGTTGCTCAGTCTCAGCGGTGCCTGTATTGCGTCTGGTCAGATGGCTGTGACATCGGCGCGCCTGCTTGAGCGCTTCACGCCGACGCCCCCCAGGCAGCCAGCGCACCCGCGATCAGACTCGTTGATCCATTATGCCGTGCCATTTTCCATTTCCCTGCGCGTCGGCGTCTTTAACCCGTCGCTCGACTCGATGTCGACGGCCTGAGAACGACTGACCCTCGTGAAAGGCGCGGAAGAAGGGTAATCAGGAAGCCATTGAATTCACTGGAGATTATTTAAGGGGCGATTCGCAAGCCCTTGTCGCATCTAGACGGGCCAACACCGGTAAACCGCACTGAAATCAAGGGGAGGCCAAAAAGCGACACTGACCGGAGCCGGCACTACTTGGCTAGTTCCGCGATGGCAGGTCGCACATCGAGACGCTCAGCAGCAGGTCATCAACGATGATCTGTCCTGCTGCGCGCCCCGCACGCAATGCGTCCAGACTTTCGGCAAACGGCTTCCCGCGATCGCCTGCCAGTCGAACGGGCGAAAAGAGTAGCGAAGACGTGTTGGCCATCCGCACCTGTACAACGGCAACGTATCCCCGACTGTTGCTCGTGGTCGCGGTGCCGGCGTCAGCCAGGCCGGTATCGGCTTCGCATCGCACCTCAATCGTGTAACCGTGATAATCGTACGTGCTGTTCATCGGTGCCTCGCCATGTTTGGACTGACGTTGCAGTCGGCTCATCCAATCCAGATATCCGATGGTGAAGTTATCAGCCCGGAGATACATCGTCTGCGCTCACGCGTGAACGGTTGTACAGAAGCTCGACGATCCGCAGGGTCGGTACGCTGGTCGGGAGCGAAGTCACTTCGAAATGTCCGAACCATCGACACCGCGTGATCTCCATGCCCGGTTGCGGTTTGGCGTGGACCGGGACGTCGGCCACAAACACATGGTGCAGCTTCGTCAATCCCCCGAACTGGAAAACATAGGTCAATTCCAGTCCGATTAAACCCGTTTCCTCCCTGAGTTCGCGACAGGCGGCAACGAGGGGTAATTCGTCAGACTTAATGGTGCCACCCGGCAACGCCCAACGCGACGCGGTACGCGCCACGAGCAAAACTTTCTGCCCTTGACGGCAGACGATGGTGGCTCGCTCTTTGAGATCGGGCGTGCTTGATCGAGGGGACATGGCGCTGATTACGTTGCGAGGGACAAAGGCCAAAATTGGGCCGGACGGATAGTACCTCACTCGTGGTGAATTACCACGTACCTGACGAATATCGTGGCCCAACGTAAGCTCGCTGACAGTTCGGCTCGACGCCAGACCTTACTGCACCAGACTTTCCATGTCTGCGCTTGGCAGAACACGATTGGCGGTGGCACGCTGGCCAGCGACCCGTCACGAGGCGTGCATCCCCAAAGAGGGAGTCGTACCTTTCGTGCATTTATAGGCGGCTTTGACAAAAAATCTCTTGTAATTCAACGACTTGCAAATATGAAAGCAGCGAGGCCGCAAAGGCCTGCAGTACGCGCCTCTGCGAGCGGTCACCGCCACATTTCGCACGATTCGAACGAATACCCCAATAACCATCGTCACTTCATCGTCGCCCAGTGCCCGGCTTACGCGTGTGGAGCGCGCCCGATCATCGCGGCGAAGAAGGACTGAAAATGGGAAGCCGCCTGGCTGCGCTCGACGCGCAGGTCCCGGACATCAATGCGTGGGGGGACCGTCCAACCTCACGTCGATGCGCCGGTGATTCGACGAATTGCGTTCAACACAGTGCGGCGTCGGTCACCCACGACATTTTTCCGATATGGTCGGCCAGCGCCTGCAGCCTCTCACGGGCCGCATGCGAAAACGAGACCGTGATATCCGCGCATCCATGCTGCTGACTGGTGGCGATCGTGACGTTTTCGATGTCCTGCGCGACTGGCATCAATACCTGCCAAACAGCAGCGATCCTCATGCTGTGTAGATTCGCGCGAACGTTGAGGCGCTGGCGTTCGATTGCCGCCTCTTGTGCGTGGATTACCATGCTCTTTCGTCTCCAAGTTTGTTTTTGCTGACGTGCCGATCGATGTGCGGCGGGTTTCGTCGCCCCGCGTGCGACCGGCCCAATCAGCGTGTCGAGCCGACCGGCAATGCGGAGCGCGCCGACTTCATGCTCCGCGGCCCTCATCCGCCGAGACCATTTTCTTATCGCGCACGGCAACGCCCAGCCTTGCGCCGGTAAGGCGTGTACCAACAGTCATGGCGATTGTGATTGCGCAGCACGCGTGCCCGGTGCCATTCACGACAATAGTGAGCGATCGCCATCGGCAGCGCGATGGCGAGGGCCGCGCCCCCGATTGCCAGTCCAATCCATGTCTCGCTCATCTTTACCCCAAGAATTTCAAGTTGCGGTGTCGCGAGGCCAGGCACAGCGTTACCACGCACAGCGACAGCCTGCCAGTCAAATGCGCGCGCACCGCAATCAACAGTAGATGGCGCGCATGCCGCCCGAACTTCGCGCGGGAGGTTCGGGCGGCAAAGCGTCACTGCATGTGCTGGCCACCGTTGATGGCGATATTCGAGCCAGTCACGAAGCCCGCTTCGTCAGAGCACAAATAGGCGACCAGAGCGGCCACTTCCTCGGGCTTGCCAAGCCGACCGGCCGGAATCTGAGGCAGGATCTTCGTGTCGAGGATGTCCTGCGGAATCGCCGTCACCATCTTCGTCGCGAGATAGCCGGGCGAAATGGTGTTGACCGTTACGCCCTTGCGCGCCACTTCCAACGCCAGCGCTTTGGTGAAGCCATGCATGCCTGCCTTGGCCGCCGAATAGTTGGTCTGCCCGACCGAGCCCTTCGAGCCGTTGACCGACGAAATGTTGATGACCCGGCCCCATCCACGTTCGACCATGCCGTCGCACAGCGGCTTCGTCATATTGAAGACGGAATCCAGATTGGTGCGAATCACCGCGTCCCAGTTGACCTTGTCGAGCTTACGCAGCGTCATGTCGCGCGTAATGCCGGCGTTGTTCACCAGAATATCGATCGGCCCGACCTCGTCCTGGATTTTCGCTACGCAATGCTGGCAGGAGTCATAGTCCGCGACGTCAACGGCGTAAGCGCGGAACTGGCGTCCCGCAGCGCTCATATTCGCCAGCCAGTCGTCAACGCCGGCATTGTTCGGGGAATGGGTGACCACCACCTCGTAGCCCGCGTCGTGCAACTTGATGCTGATTGCTTCTCCGAGGCCGCCCATGCCACCGGTCACGACTGCTGTTTTCTTAGTCATCCTATTTATTGCCGAGAGTAGATGTGATGCATCAATGATGCGGCACGATAACCAGGCACCGGCTGTCGTGCGCACCGCCACGATGCCCGATCGACTCCGGCCAGGCCGGAAACGACGCAGGCATCGCCAGAATCGCGCGGATTATTGTGAGTAACTTATGGCGCGAATGATGTGCGGCCCGTCCATGCGCGCTTGATCACGCGATGGACGCACCGCGACATGCTTATGACGCGACTAGTCGCGTTCGAGCGCGAGCGCGACGCCCATCCCGCCGCCGATGCACAGCGACGCGAGGCCGCGCTTCGCATCGCGCTTGACCATCTCGTGCAGCAGCGTCACCAGGATCCGGCAGCCCGACGCGCCGATCGGATGGCCGATCGCAATCGCCCCGCCGTTCACGTTCACCTTCGACGTGTCCCAGCCCATCTGCTTGTGCACCGCCAGCGCCTGCGCCGCGAATGCCTCGTTGATCTCCATCAGGTCCAGGTCGCCCGGCGTCCAGCCCGCGCGCTCCAGGCACCGGCGCGATGCCGGCACCGGGCCCATCCCCATCACGCTCGGATCCACGCCCGCATTCGCGTATGCCTTGATCCGTGCGAGCGGCGTCAGCCCCAGCGCCTCGGCCTTCTTCGCCGACATCACCAGCACCGCCGCCGCGCCGTCGTTGATCCCCGACGCGTTCGCCGCCGTCACCGTGCCGTCCTTCGCGAACGCCGGCTTCAGCCCCGCCAGCGATTCGGCCGTCACGCCGTGGCGCACGAACTCGTCCGTCGTGAACTGCAGCGGCTCGCCCTTGCGTTGCGGGATCGACACCGGCACGATCTCGTCGTCGAAGCGGCCGGCCTTCTGCGCGGCTTCCGCCTTGTTCTGCGACAACGCCGCGAATGCGTCCTGCTCTTCGCGCGTGATCCCGTATTCCTTCGCGACGTTCTCCGCCGTGATGCCCATGTGGTACTGGTTGTACACGTCCCACAGGCCGTCGACGATCATCGTGTCGACCAGCTTCGCGTCGCCCATCCGGAAGCCGTCGCGCGAGCCCGGCAGCACGTGCGGCGCCGCGCTCATGTTCTCCTGGCCGCCCGCGATCACGATGTCCGCATCGCCCGCGATCACCGCGTTCGCCGCCAGCATCACGGCCTTCAGGCCCGAGCCGCACACCTTGTTGATCGTCATCCCCGGCACCGCGCTCGGCAGCCCGGCCTTGATCAGCGACTGGCGCGCCGGGTTCTGGCCCGAGCCCGCCGCCAGCACCTGGCCCAGGATCACTTCGCTCACCTGCTCCGGCTTCAGGCCGCTGCGCTCCAGCACCGCGCGGATCACCGTCGCGCCCAGTTCCGGTGCTGCGATCTTTGCCAGCGTTCCGCCGAATTTGCCGACCGCGGTTCGCGCGGCCGATACGATCACTACGTCCGTCATGTTCAGTTCCTGCGTCAAAGTCACTTTCCTGATTTGCCATCGACATGTGCGTGGCATGCAGTGGGTCAGTCGCGGCCATCCAATCCGGCCACCCGTTGCGCGCATCGTGCGTCGCGCCGATGTCACCCCGCACGATGGCAATGCGAGCGCGCACGGACTGTATGCCCGTACGCGTAATGTGCCGGACCGATCGCCCGCGCCACCGAGGGTTCATCCTGGGCGGCGTGCGTCACACGTCCAGCCCGCAAACGTTGTCCCTTCGTCGTGCCATAGCACGGCGCCGGATCATGCCGCTTACTTGGGTGCGTTGTGTGCGTGAGGGCTCGCCGGCTGGCCAATCTGGGCTGAAGCAGCAGCAGCGGCTTGGACGCCGCGTTGCGCGGCCTCAATTACCTGCGCGGCGCCAGCGCGCATCATTTCGGCCGCACCGTTGGCGGTCGACCATGCCGAGTTCATCGCGGCGACCGCGCCTTCCGAGCCGGCCGGCACATGTTTCGTGAATTGACGCAGCCACTCCTTCGATTTCGCGTCGAAGTGCTCGTACTCGGCGTGCGTGACCTTCGTCCAGTCGGCCTGCATGTTCGCCGCAATCTCGACCAGGTGGCGAGCGTACGAGGCAGCCTTGCCGACCGCTTGCTGCGACGCATGCAGTTGCTGAGTAAAAAATTCCACCGGATTGGCGCTGCCGAGCGCGCCCTTGAGGTTGTCCTCGCACTCAATAAGCACCGCTCGGGCGGCCTGGGTGTTGAGTTCGACCACGGCCTCGAATCCCTGGAACGCCGGATTTGCAACGGCAAACCATGCCGCGACACCAGACTTGTGATAAGCCATGAGCTCTTCAGGTGCGAACACGGTCATTGCTTATGCTCCTGTTTTTACTGATGCAAACGAATGTACAAAAATCAGTGCGTTCGTTTCGGATCGAAAGGTTTAACTGCCTGCCGCCCAATTCAGCAGGCGTTTCAAATTTAGAGTGAGCATTCTAATGCACCAATTTGACAATTCAACCGACCCAGATCATGAGTGAAAACCCTAATTTTCTAATTTCGGGTTTGTTTTTTGCATGGCCGAGATGGCGGCAGCAGTTTAGTGACGACCTCCACCGCCAGCCGTGCCGGCATTCCCGGTGGTTCGCTGGGCCCGATGCATCGGACGGTGATCCGTCTCGTCGTGGCTTTCCGGAACGACGATGATCGGAGTTTTATTGGGGCCAATATAGATTGAATCTGCCTCGATAGTTGGCGCACCTCGACATCGATTTCTCCCAACCCCCTTGGGCAGTTCGATCGGTCTGCCGGGCGACAGAGCCTGAACTCGACGACCCATTGCAATGCCGGCCTTCGATGGCATCCGACGCGTCCTCGTACCAGCGCGCACTTTGCTGTGCGGGTCGCACCGGAGTCACATCCACCCGCCCCACAGCTCACAGGAGACGGTTGCGGCGCGGTTCCAGATGGCCGATGCCGTTGAAATGAGTCTGAAGTCGTTTCCGGCGCGCTTCGCCTGCGAGGGGAAGTGCGACTCCGACATTCCCGCCGACGTCGGCCGTATCACCGCGGTCGAGCGCCGGACCGACAGCGATTACCTGGATTTCGAGGCGGATCCCAACGTGCCCCCGATTCCGCAGAAGACCTCGCTTGAGTTGGCTGACGCGCTGGACATCAATACCCGTGGCTTCGGTGATCTCAGTTGCACGCACTGGTCCGTCAAGCAGGTCGACTTGTACAGCGTGCTGGAGCGGCACCATCTCATTGCGCCGCAACCCGTCGCGGGCGCTGCCGGCGCCGGCGTATTGAAAGGCGTCGGAGAGCACGCTCGTTGCCCACGAAGCAGCTTCACTTCTCTCGGTAGTGAACTCGCGCGGGCGGCATCGCCGCGGCCGCACAAAGCGCGAAGCCACAGGTTGCGGCGCTTCCTGCGGGCATCGACACACCGGGCCGCTCGGTGCCCATGCTTGTTCGCCTGACGCCCCGTCTCGTGTGTTCATCGTGCATGGCTGTCCCCCACGCGCGTGGGGATGAACCCTAACATGCGGCCACCTTCCGAAAGCCTTCTGGGCAGCGTGGCGACGAGGGCTATCCTCGACTGCCTCTGGGCGCAACCACGGCGTTAGCCTGAATGCTCCGGACAGTCGATACTGGGTGACGCCTGAGGTGCTGCTCTGCCCCACTGAAATGGTAGGGCAGCAACTGTCCCCCGAATTGGGCAAGCGCACTGGAAGGCGTGCACCTTATGCGGGACAAATGTTGCACTTCAGATTTGTGGCACCTGCCATTCGAAACAATCCGGGTTGTCGTTTACCCGCCTGAACGGCCGTCGCCAAGCTGGCGAACCGTACCCCTGAAAATCTTCAAACGCCTTTACCAGCGGGGCGCACGCCCATATGCATGCAGGAGGCGACCCACAGTTCGAACACAATCGTAAGGAAGAAGCTGCATCCCACATATTGATTATGCGGATAGGGAAACATTAAGATGACTTCCCCGGGCGCGCAGTCAGCATCCGGTGATGCGTGGATCTTGCGTAAAAGTCACATTTCGCGAGACGCGGTTCCGGTCGTCACGCGAGAACGGTTTGAGCTGTCCAGCAAATTGATACCTATCTACAGGAGACAAAGATGCTGAGCCCTCATGAGTTCGCGACATTGATGCTGGTCAAGGATGCTCCCGATCAACTCGGACTGGATCGTGCAGATCTGGACATGTTGCTCGAACGGCAACTTGTCGCCTTGGAAACACTTCCGTCCGGCCAGCAACGCCCCCAGATAACCAACGACGGCGTTTCCATACTCAAAGCTGTCGCGCGGTTCGGCTGAAGGCGTTCGCTAGCTGATCGTTGTCCGCCCCATCAATCTGAGCCCTCGCGTCCGTCGGGCAAGTACCGCAGTTCCTCAACATCGGAATAAGGAAATTCATTAGTACTACCATGAATTAGCCTGGCATGTGCAATGCGCGGTCGGCATTGCACATGTGCTTTCCCGTTAGCCTAGCCACACGACTGCAGCGCGCCCATTGCTATCCGATTGTTCGGAAAGGCGCCGGGTCGATTTTCCTGGAGTTTCGCAATGAATCTATTGACCTCGGAGCGAATTGCAGCAGCCCAGAAGGCCAACCTTGACGCCGTTTTCGGTCTGGCCAACAACCTGGTGGAGGGGATAGAAAGGCTGGCCGAACTGAATCTGAAAACGATCCGGTCGACGCTCGCGGAAACTCAGGAGAATGCGTTGAAAGCGTGCTCCGCCAGGGAACCGCGAGAATGGCTCACGCTGCAAACTACTTTCGCCGCACCGACGGCAGAAAAAGCGCAGTTGTACGGCCGTCAGCTGTTCGAGATCGTGTCGGCCACCCAGGCCGAATTCGCACAGCTCGCGCAGACGCAATACGAAGCATACAACCGTCGAGTGCAAACACTCGTCGAGGATGTCGCCAAAAGCGCGCCAGCGGGCTCCGAAGCCGCCATCGCAGCGTGGAAGTCGACGATCGACGCCGCCAGTACGCTGGTCGAAACCCTGCAGAAAACCAGTCAGCAGGCCGTGCAGGTCGCGGAAAGCAACTTTGACGCACTCGCGACCGCTGCATCGAAGAATGCCCTGCGAACCGCTGAGCAAGCGTCGGCCGGCGCCAGGCGGTAATCTTCAAGCCCGGCCATACGCCTGCGTCAGTCAGTTGAACTGATCCGTCAGATCATCGCGGACCGGCGTGGGCTGGCGCGCGGCCAGTCTGCTGAACCGAAACATGCTATCGACACGCGCTGATCGGCATCGCGCGGCATCCGGCTGATTACAGGCGTCGGTAACGACCGTGACCAGGGAATTGCAATGGGCGAATCATGGGTGGGGATTGTCATAGGTTCGTTTGTGTTGGTGATCACATCGATGTGTGTGGCCGGCCACCGTCGCCGCGAACATCGCCGGCAGCAGCTCCTTCGGAACCTGGACCACCACGACTGGTGGGACTGGACCCGACACTGACATGAACCGGCCTCAGATCGGCGATTGCCTGACGAGGTCGTGTCGCACGTTATCGACCTGCGGGTTATCAATCGAATGGAGGTCGCGCGTGTCGAATCCGCCGGCCGAAACGGCAACACGAAAGCCTGGTGAAGACGTGCGCATGTCGTCACATATGGGGGGCTCAAGATTCGGATTTTTTTCGGGTGCTAGGCGTTCAGGGCGCGCGGTTCAAATGTCGCCGATCGACCCATCAGAGACGCTCGCCTCGTCGCTATCTAACTGGCTGCTTATGAGGTGCTTCTGTCACTGGGGTTTGCGAGCACGAGTAACCTCGAGGCGTTGCCCCGTCGCTCGTTGAGTGTGATAGCTTCAAGCACGGGCGAGTTGGACGGGTAACCGTTCCCACTTTCCCTTGGAGTAAAGCTCCCGAGTGGCCAAACCGCAAGCCCCACAGCCTCGCCGCGCATCAGTTATTTCTTATGTCCAGGCCGGCCGGAACCAGGTCTCCCTCAAGGATGAAATTGCGGTCCGTTGGTGAAACCCGATGGATGTGAAGCATTCCCGTACCCTTCAGTCCCTTGAATTTCCCGGTGCCGCCGACGACTTCCCAGACACCGTTGTCAACCAGCTCGGGCTTGCCCTCGGGGCCCGGGAGGAAGACCGCACGCATCGACCATTTTACGTAGGCGATGTCGCCCTCTGCCGCCTTGAATACCAAGTAGCCACTCGGGTCCCCGCCGACGCCCGGCACGATGTCGTGTCGACCGTATTCCGTCACAGAAGTCCCAGCCAGCGGACCCTGCCCGGTGGCTTTGCCCTCGCGCTTGACCATCAAGACGAAGTGTTCGCTGCCATCAGCGAAATCAAGGCGGATTTGTTCGCTTGGCGTCAGGACCGCTTCGATTTTCATTGGGGCCGCAAACGTCAGCGGCGCTGTCGCTCCAGCCAATGCAGCAGCAAAGAGCGCCACACGCAGCGCAAACCTTCGGTGATTGCACTTCATGATTCCCTCCATTTGTTGCTGAAGGTGCCTGGCAAGAACGGTCGGGCAAGTCGGCATTGGTCCGTGGTCTACGATTACATGTTAACGGGTCCATTGCAGGTTTGGTCGAGGCTCCTGGCTCTTCCTCGGGGCAATCTCCCAGCTACCTGTCTTCGATTCGAAGCTGCTGGAGAACGAGACGCTTGTGCAGCAAGCCGCTATCACCACCATGCGACCTCGAATTGCGCGCATAGCTTGTCCGTCGGGTTCGGGATGTAATGCAGCCGTTCCAACTGCAGGTTTCTCGACTCGCTGAACGGCAGCTTGTGGCCGAGGGTGTGTCAAAACGTGAGACTTCGACATGAGGTGCGAAAGTCGACCCACCAGAACGCGCTGTATCGGCTTCGCGGCACTTCGGGAAGAGTAAAGCGACACCCGGAAACCGGGTAAATTCGAGTTTTGACACACCCTCGGCCGCACTGGGACGTTGCCGCTTCGCAGAGGCTCAACCCGCACGAACACTCGGCGGTTTCGCCCTATTTACCCGATGCAGTCGCCACCCGCCGAGCAAAAGGACCTAACCCTGATGATTCGGCCGCCTCCGACCCGGCGTTTCCCGCCAACTTCAGTCAGGGCTTCGCATCCTCTGGCTTGAGGCCCCTAGCCGCAGCAATGCGGCCTTGTACAGCGACGAGTTGGTCGTCAGTGGTCGCCACCAGCCACAAATGTGCGTGCTCCGCGATTTGCCGGTTATGGTCCTTCAACGGGCCCATTGCGGTCGCTGCCTTCCAGACCACCGGGCCAATTCGGCTGCTCCTGCCCGAAGGCGCGCCTACCAGGAGGCAGTAAGGTCCAAGCGGAAGTGATACGAATGGAAGTGCCGGACTCGCGCGCACGCGCCAGTCGATGAAGGGCGTCTCGCTGATAAGCAGCGGCATGGGCAAGCCGTAAAGCACACTGAAATCGTAGAGCGCCAGTTGCTCCCGCACGCTCGCGTAAATACGCCGAATATCGACGACAACCGCTGCGCGGATTTCATCCTCGAACATTGGCTCCTGCGCGTAGCGCGCGAATGCCACCCGGGCGTCCAACTGATATGCGCTGAACAGTCCGAGCTCCACGCAGTCCTGAACCGCGCGCTGGACCTCCGCGACAGAGCCGGCCTCTTCTGGCTTGCCCAACTGCGCTGCCCGCAAAAACCGGGCAAGTCCCGCCTCCTGGATCGCAGGGCCATCCACAGACGCATCGTCGTCAGCGTCCTTATCGAGCGGCACATAGACATATTTTTCGGCGGCGAAGCGCGATTTCTTACCTTCGTCAAACTTGATTTCGCCGTCGACGCAGTCCAGATAGCGAGTACCGATTCGTCCATGCTCCCAAACCCAATTCTTCAGGAGCGGGCGTAGTGGATGCAACGTGTCGTGGTTAGCCATTGAAACCCCCCAGTGCCTTCGCATAGTTCCACGTGGTCGCCTGTTCTGTCGAGGTCAGCGGCAGTCTTTCGCCTTCCCATCAACTTGACACACCCGTGCCCACGGCATGGTGCACCGCACAATGACGTCTGCTATCATTCATAGTCCCACAAGCTGCGCACACCGGATTCCGCCCGAGGCCCCCCCGGCCTCGACTGTCCGTGCGCCATTCCACGATTCCGTTCGCAGCCCGGCAGGCAAACTATCCTGCTGTCAGGCTCGCGACGCTCGTCGGCCAACCTGTCGAGGAGAATACATTGGCAAGTCCTGATCGGGACGATTCTGCGTCCCGCGCGATCGCAGTTCCGTCAAAAGCCGGCCGCCGTGTGTCAAAGGGCAAAACCCCGGCCGTCGCAACCCCGCTGGAGATCGCGTCGATGGCGCGCCAGGACGCGGAGCGCCAACACCAGATGCGCGCGCTGATCGCGCTTGGCCGCGAGCGCGGCTATCTCACCCACGCGGACATCAACGATCACCTGCCCGACAACTTTACGCAAACGGCGGCGATGGAGACCATCGTCAGCACGTTCGGCGACATGGGTGTAGCCGTGTACGAGCAGGCGCCCGACGCCGAGACGCTCCTGCTAAACGACGCTGCGCCGGCGGCCGCATCCGACGATCAGGCGGACGAGGAAGCGGAAGCGGCGCTATCGACCGTCGATTCGGAATTCGGCCGCACCACGGATCCGGTCCGGATGTACATGCGCGAAATGGGCGCCCGCGAGCTGCTGACCCGTGCCGGCGAAATCGAGATCGCGAAACGTATCGAAGACGGGCTGCAGGACATGATTCAGGCGATTGCCGCGTGTCCGTCGATTGTGTCCACGATTCTTGCCGATGTCGACCGCATCGTTGCCGGCGAACTGCGGATCGACGAACTGGTCGACGGCATCAGCGTCGACGCCGACGGAAGCGAAATGACGCCGGAGTCTGACAAAGATGACGAGCAATCACACGCTGCCGACGATGACCCGGACGGCGATGACGTTGAAACGGACGCCGGGGATTCGGAGAAGGCCAACGCGGCCCGTCTCGAACAGCTCACGAACGACAGTCTGGCGGTTTTCGCGCGCGTACGGGTCCTGTTCGAGCAGTTGCCGGATGTGCCCGTGACTGGCAACGCCGGCTTTGCAACCGCTGCGCAAGTGCGCTCGGAGATCCAGCGCGAACTGGCGCCGATCCGCTTTACGGCCAAGACCATCGGCCGCCTGTGCGCCGACCTGCAGGAACAGGTCGCTCAGGTTCGCGCGATCGAGCGCGACATCCTGCAGATCGTCGTCGACCGGTGCGGCATGCCGCGCGAGGCGTTTGTCGAATCGTTCCCGAGCCACGAGACCGACCTCGAATGGACGAACCGCACGGCGGCGACCTCGCAGCAGTTTGGCGCGGCGCTCGAGCGACATCAGCCGGCGATTCAGGCTGCGCAGCAGAAACTCGTCGACATCGAGTCCCGGGTCTCGTTGCCGCTCAAGCAGCTCAAGCAGATCAACCGCCAGACGAGTGCCGCGGAATCGAAAATGCGGCAGGCCAAGCGGGAGATGATCGAGGCGAATCTTCGTCTTGTCATTTCGATTGCAAAGAAATACGTGAACCGCGGCATGCAGTTCCTGGATCTGATCCAGGAAGGCAACATCGGCCTGATGAAGGCGGTGGACAAATTCGAATACCGACGCGGCTGGAAGTTTTCGACGTACGCCACCTGGTGGGTCCGGCAGGCCGTCACGCGCGCACTCGCCGATCAGGCGCGGACCATTCGTGTGCCGGTGCACATGATCGACGCGATCAACAAGCTGAACCGGATTTCGCGCGAACTCCTGCAGCAGACCGGGCAGGAAGCGCTTCCTGCAGTGCTCGCGAAGCGCATGGAGATGTCCGAGGAGAAAGTGCGCAGTATCCTCAAGATCGCCAAGCAACCTGTTTCGCTCGAAACCCCGGTGGGCGACGATGCCGATGCGACGCTCGGCGACATGATCGAGGATGTCTCGGCGAGCTCACCGGCAGAGGCCGCGACCCATGCGAACATGCGCGCGGCGATCGACGAGGCACTCGACGCGCTGTCGCCGCGCGAGGCCAAGGTCCTGCGGATGCGATTCGGGCTCGACACGACCTCCGATCACACGCTTGACGAGGTCGGCAAGCAGTTCGACGTGACCCGCGAGCGCATCCGTCAGATCGAAGGCAAGGCGATGCGCAAGCTGATGCATCCCGGTCGCGCCGACAAGTTGAGGGCTTTTCTCGAGCGCTGAGAAAAGCCGGGCGTGATGTCCGTTCGACGCCCGGCTCCAGACCCGTAGCGATCACGCGTCGGCATGATCGCTGTCCTGACCGGGCGTGTTCGCTGCGGGAAAAACTTACAGCGGCTTGATGCTGGCGGCCTGTTTCCCCTTGGGGCCCTGCTTGATCTCAAAGCTGACCTTCTGGCCCTCCTGAAGGGATTTGAAACCATTTCCCTGAACCTCGGAGAAGTGCGCAAACAGGTCTTCGCCGCCGTCGTCCGGCGTGATGAACCCGAAACCCTTCGCATCGTTAAACCACTTGACAGTACCTGTTGCCATTTTCTGAATATTCCAAGGAGATTGGTTGTCGATGACGCGACTGACCTGTGCCAGACGTGCGGCCATTTTTTATCACAAGGGAGCCGTCGCCGACAATCCAGGTTTTTTGTAAGCCCCGCCGGTATATTGGCTCAGGCGGCCGATGCGCCTTCTGTCCGGCAACACGGCGTCGCAAGCGGTATGACGGAACGCTTGGCGCCCGCGGCCGGATGAAAATTGGCGTTAGCCCGACCTGAAAGGGCGCGCCAAAGCGCCGCCGCCCGACGTCACGGTTGGATGAATGGAAATACGCTGACGCCGCATCGGCGTCAGGTGCACGGAGAGGCCGCCAAATTCACGGTGGCGAATGCGTGACTGCGATGCCCGCTCGTCGTCGCTGCCGACGATATTGCGGAGACGCCGACCGACTACGCCAGTGCTTCGATTGCCGCCTTCCGACGATGTGCGAGTTTGCGCCAACTTGCAAAAATTGATGTCGCCGGCGATTCGTCGCCCGCTTCCCCCCACAAACGGCGTGTATAGTCAGGCATCCCCTTGCCGGAGAGAATTGTCATGTCGACGCTACAATCGGGTATCTACAAGGGGTTCGAGCTCTTTCCGCTGGTCTTTTCGCGCACGTTCTCCCGTTTTGATGCGCATTCCAGGTATGCCGAAGGCTACGACATTGCGGTACGTATTTGTCGTGCGGGGGCTGGAGCGCATGGGGGCCGCGTGTTTCGGCTTCATCTGGAGGATTCCGTCGCCGACTTCGGCGCAGCCAGAAGGACCGCCTATCAGCGAGGCAGAGATATCATCGACGGAAAGGTGGATGGCGCATCCGTTGCCGACTTGTAACCCACTCACGCTCTAGCAGCGACGAAAATCCTCCCCATATTCGCATGGGAGCCGATCCCGTCGTTCAAGGCGAACTCAAGGACTGATTTGACCACCATAACGCCGAAGCTAAATGAACCGCTTGACGTCGCGCTGCGCCGCTTCCGTCGGGCCATCGAGAACACCGGCTTGCTGAAGGAGCTGCGCGCACGGATGTCTTATGAGAAGCCGACGGCCGAACGCAAGCGTAAGAAGGCAGCTGCCGTTGCGCGGCAGCGCCAGCGCATTCGGCGGTCGAAACTGCCAAAGAAGATGTATTGAGACGGTTCAGTTTGCCCGTCGATGCTACCCCGGGACACAGGCGCGAAGTGGCTGCACCCCGGGGCAGCGGCGCGCAATGACGTCACGCACGGAAGGCACGGGTAGTCGCCGTGCCGATACTACCCGCAGAAGATAGAGCAAGCACGCCTGATATCGGCCCCCGCCCCGCCCACGCGACTAGTCGGTTCGGGCGGAAGCCCAGTCAGACGGACAGCAATCGGACGCGGCCAGAACAGGCCACGCATACGATAAATGCCGGAAGTCGCCGGAGCAGTCAATGAGAATCGACCGACGTTCCATTCCTCACTACCTGGTTATTCGTACTGGCTGTGCACCCTACGTCCTGAATGCTGATCGCCGGTTGCTTCGTCGCGAAGCAAGTCGCATTTTGTGCACGTTCGCCAAGACGTGCGGCAAGCTGACGTCCATCGAGGGCGCACTTTGGGATGGCTTCGCCGAGGCCGAAGGCTTCTCAATGACCGAACGTCAGCGCCCGTGTTTCTACACCTTGGTGCGAGGGAATGAGACCGAGCACCAGTTGCGATTGCTGACTACCCTGTGACGTCGTAACAGCCCATTGGCCCGCTGCCTGCCCGCTGTTCGCGGGGCTGGACACGTTCCGTGTTGGCCATCTACAGCCGTAAGCGACTGATTCGAGCGGACGATCGCCAATCTTGTCTGAGCGGCAGAAACCGTTAAGGGTTGTTCTAGCCGGCAGCAGCCCTTGTTATGTTGTCGCCGACTCCGTTTTGATCCGGATGCCGAGATCCACGTGAACCTGCCCGAAGCCGACCTCATTCTCGAACTGGCGGCCTTGCGAGCTCGCAGCCCGGATCAATAGCGCGTCGGCGACTGGTTCATTTCGACGTCGACGGCAACAGACCGGGTGCACTGGCCACATAGTGGGTGTCGTGGCAGCCTTTTCGGGCTACCCTCAATGACAGAACAAGGCAGCTTGCATTAAAGAAAACAGGGGGCTGGAGGCAGCCATGAATATCCTTTCCGCACAACAGTTGTCGGCCTATTGGTCGCCTCCAGAGTTGGCGGCCAACATCGTGATTTTCCTGAATCTTCTGGGTGCGCTGCTGCTGGGGCTCCTGGTCGGCTACGAGCGCTCGTATCGCGGCCGCGCTGCCGGCATGCGCACGTACGGACTGGTGTGCATGGCCTCGGCGGCCTTGACCGTGAGCGCTGGATACCCTGAATTCTGGTTTGGAGGACACGCAGCCACGCCACAGTTCGCCGACCCGACACGCGTCGTCCAGGGAATCGTCACCGGTGTTGGCTTCCTGGGAGCCGGTGTCATTGTCAAGGAAGGCTTCAGTATCAGTGGGCTCAACACAGCTGCGTCGATCTGGGCTGCTGCGGCAATCGGTGTGATGGTTGGCATCGGCTTTTACGCCGCCGCGATATTACTGGCGGCATTGTCTGCGCTGTGTATGTCAGTGATATCAAGACTGGAACAGCGACTCCCCTCGCGCAGCGGGGTCGCGATTGTAGTGCGCTACCATAAGGACTTCCGCCCGAACGAAGGAGCGTTGCGCCAAGTGGCGAACGAATACGGCTACGAAATCGCTCGCGAATCTCTATCGATTACTTTTCGCGACGGACAGCCCGAGTGGCACTTCGTCGCCTTTGCCCGGGACAAGCGCAAGGGTACTTCGGTCTCCGAGCTGGCACACATGATGAGTCAATACAAGGGCGTGGAGAGCTTCAATGTATCCCCAACGCGGCACTGAACCTCGAGCAACGCCTGCACAGGAGACGATCCGCGACAGGCGGGTCTCCCTGCCAACGCAACCTCACGATCGATACGTTGTTGCGCCGAGCAAAGCTAATTGACAGCCAATCACTGTGAGTACAACCAAATCCACCAGAAAGGTACAACGGAGCCTTCGCCGAATCACCTCGGCGCCGCGTCGAAGTTCAGCGACACTCGACGCTCCCAGCGTGACTTCACTCGCGGTAGCAGTAGGTTCGACTTGTCTGTTGCCCCCCTTTCGCCAAAGGGGCAGAAGTAATGCTTCCGGCGTCGAAAGACGCGTTATCTATGAGTACAGACGCAGTGACTAACGGCAGGAAGCGGAACCGAAATGAACGCACGTCATTCTGCTTCGAATGGCCGAGAATGGCCGGACAGGGACGTTTGCAGTCGGTCAGATCCAACTACAACCCAAGTGCTTGTCGAGCTTCCGTAGCCGAGCCGGAGACGCTTTCCGGATGTGGTAACTCTTGTGTGATCTACTCGGTGACCGAGAGAGGGTTGCCTTTCGATTTCGAAGTTGATGATGGCAGCACGCTTACCGTGAAGGCTCGATAGGTCACGCATCAATTTCGCTGTTCTTGCTCCGATTGACACAATTCCCGTCATTGCGAGTGCAGGGAAATGTGTCACTGCCCGCGTTCTGCCCCGCCGCACCGAGATTAGTCCGATGACAGTTTTCCCGCGGTTTACGAGCATGAACCGCGCAGAGCCGTAGGCGAACAGCAACGCAAGCAGCAAGGCTGCGACGACCAACACCGATCTCCACGGCCGCTGCCCCTGCCCGCCGCGCGCTACCCGCGCGTCATGCCCCCATCTGAAGGTACGGCACGGGTAATCTGCCCGCCTGTTTCGCACTTCGCTAGAATAAGCGCGCAACGCCCATTTTACCGACAGGAGAGTCTGCAACATGAACAAGAGCGAACTGATTGATGCTGTCGCTGCGCAAACCGAAGCCAGCAAGGCTCAAACTGGCGAGGCGCTCGACGCCATCATCGAAGCCATCACGGTCGCCGTAACGAAAGGCGAGACAGTCCAGCTGATCGGTTTTGGCAGCTTCAGTAGCGGCAAACGCGCTGAACGCACGGGTCGCAATCCGAAGACGGGTGAGGAGATCACGATTCCGGAAGCGAAGACCGTCAAGTTCACCGCTGGCAAGGCGTTCAAGGACGCGGTCAACACTTCGAAGAACAAGTAAGTGCGCAGTTGCTGACGGGCGCAAGGCCTGTCAGCGCAGATCCCCACGTGGTCAGCATTCCTATGTCTCTGCATTGATTTTTCATGCCCCGTTCATCATCCCGCCACTGCACTGGAAAGACCGCCCGCAAGCCCCTGACCCGCGAAATGCTGCTACCGCTGCCGGTTGCCACGGTGCGCGAAACGTCGCTCGAAAACCATCTGGCACTGGTGGGCGACCCTGAGCAGACAGCTCATCTGGTCGACACTGCCGTTGCCGGTGCGCGAAACAGGTTGCGGCCGCTCGTACATCAGAGGGTCGGCTTACTGTCGTCGGAAGGCATCGGCCGATCCTGCGCCGGCCGATCGGATTGCGGCTGCCGCTGCGGCCGTGGATCCGCAGCCGCGCCGGCGCCCGGCGTACCGAGCACATCGCGCACGTGCTGGTCGACGCGTGCATGGCGATACTCATCCATCGCGCGGTTCAGCCGTGCGTCGCTGAACTGCACGCGCAGGCCGGCGTCGACGGCGACCTTGGCGGCCGCCAACTGGTAGACGTCGTTGCCGGCGAGCTCGAGCGTGCGGCCGAACTTGCTCTGTGCGAGGCGCAGCCCGGTCTCGATCGCGGGCCGGTCGACCTGCAGCACCTGCACGCTTGCGCCGCGATCGCGCACGACATCGCGGCCGTCGTGCCGGTAGGTGACGTGGCCACGCTCGTCGACCGACCACGACAAGCCGGCCGATCGGAAAATGATCGCGTTGTAGTCGTCCTGGACGGACGGCCGTGACGGGTTCGGCCGGATCACGTTGAACGCTTCGTCGCCGGCGTCGACGTCGACGTCGTCCGACACCCGCTCCGGGCCTGCGGTGCGGCGCAGCTCCTCCAGGGCCCGCTCGTCGCCCTGCTCGGCCTGCGTGCGCAGCCAGTCGGAAAAGCTCGGGCCGCTCGCGGCTCCGAACTGCGTCTTAAGCGCCGCCCGCTCGCGCGCGATCGCCTCCCGCAGCGCGTCGTCGCGGCCCAGCTGTTCGGCGCGCGCCAGGGACGTCGCAGCACGCCGGCTTGCCGGCGTGAGCCGCACGTCCTGTTTGATTCCCGCGCGCGCGGTCTCGAATGCGGTGCGGATCTCACCGCGGCGCTGCTGCTCGCTCGCGCGCTGCGTGAGCCATGCGTCGCTCCGAGCGGCGACATGCGCTTCGCGCGCGACCGAGTACTCGCGCCAGAGCGCCGCGCGCGGCAGCTCGCGCGGCGCCGGGATCTGCTCGCCGGCCTGCTGTCGCTGATACACGGCGCGCAGCAGCGGCGCCGCTTCGCGCCACGACAGGTTCAGCTCTTTCGTCAGGAAGTCCGACACGTTCAGCGCGCGCTTGCCGGCGCGAATGCGATCGGTGCCGTCGCGACCTGTCACGACCGCGTATTTCGCCGGCCGCACGCCGTGCGTGTGCGACAACTCGGCAAGCAGGCGCCGGGCATCGAGGCCTCGACGGATCTCGCGAAACTCGGCGTACTGGCCGCCAGCCTCATCGTGCTGGCGCACCTCGCGCGCAAGCTGCGACAGCACGTTGTCGGAGACACGGCCGGTTCGGCGCCACGTGGCGAATGCGTCGTCGCCGGAGCGTGAGCGCCGCGAGCGATACGGCAGCACGTCCACTGGCATCTCGGGTTGGCGCAGCACGATCGGCCGAGCAGCATCAAAATCAAACGACGCGTCGATCGCATCGAACTGGTCGAGAAGCGGGTCACGCTGGCGGCCGGAAAACCAGCCTGGCGGCGACATGCCGGCCGGCGGCCGCATCGGCGGCAAGCTGTCGAACGGATCGCCGAACGCGTAGTGCGCCTCGAGCGCCCGGTGGTACGCGTCCAGCTCGCCGGGAGAGGGAGCAACTGCGGGGCCGCCTACTCGTTGCGCTGCAGGCTCTCCAGCGCGATTTGCAGCCCGTCGCAGGCGATCCGCGGATACGGTGCCGTCTGGCTCCAGCTGGTGAAGCGCATGATCCGGCAATAACACTGCAGATCGATCTCCGACGCCGTCCACAGGGCGGCCGGACACGTTTCGCAGAGCGTCGAAGGATTCGGGCGACGGGTGCGGCCCACCTGCGACAAAGTCAAACTGGGCATCGAGCCCGCCGACTCCATCGGCGACGTGCCAGAGGCCGTCGTTGGCGTCCCAGCCGGATTCCCGTTCGGGGGTGTCGAGGTCGATTTCGCGTGCGTCGAGCTCGTCGACGGCATCGGACGGCTGGGCGCCGAATTCAAATGCGCGTCCATCTCGTCGAAGATGTCCTTCGAGGCCGTGGAGGGTGTCGTCTGCTCGGTCATGGTATGCCTTCAGATGTTGTGCGTAAAAACCGCGTTCAAGATCCGCGAGCATCAGCTGGCGGTCGTGGGGAGATGATTCCTGGTAACGCTGATACTGACGGCTACCGCTGTTGAGGTACTTCAATTCGCGCGCACGGGTGGCGTGCCATTCGTCGAGTACCGCCGTGATTTCATCGGGCGTGCGGCGCGGCGCGACGCCGGCCTCGTACTGGTCCGCGGCGTCGGCCGACAGCGCCTGCAGCTTTTCGGCGGTTGGCAGTTCGATGAATGCGGGCGTGAACACGTATTCCTTCAGGTTCACGCCCTTGTCGGCGTCAGCCGGCTTCACGTTCGGGTACGCGTTGTCGCGGCCAGCATTGCGCATACGCACGGCGCCGTGCTCGTGCAGCAGCGCCATGAAATCGGCGTGGTTTTCGATCTGGCGATCGAGCACCGAATTGAGGATCTGTTCCTTCAACTCGCGGCTGTTCGCGCGGAACAGGTCGCCGCGATATCGGCTAATCATTTCCGACGCGTCGGTCAGCAGCGTGCGGCGATTGTCTTTCGGGCTTGCAAGCCCGTACTTTGCGTTCGTATGTTCCTGAAACGCGTCGATGAAATGCAGGTTTTGCTTGTCGTAGCCGAACGGGCGCAAGGTATGGCCCGAAATCAGGTTCAGTTTCGGGATCACGACGTGGATGTGCGGCTTGCGTTCGACCAGCTCGCCGGTCGACTTGTCGATATAGCTCTTGACGCGTGGCAGGTGCGCCTCGGCATAGAAGCAGTATTCGTCCGGCCGGTATGCGTGCAGCGCGAACGCCTCGAAATCGCGGGCGATCTGAAACAGCGTCTCACGGTCGACGTGATCCTCCTTGAAGGAGAGCGTGATCGACAGGTAGCGCTCGACGTTCGGCGCGGTGTCGATCGACTGGATCACCGCGTCGGTCAGGTCGAGATCGCCGGCGAGTACGACGCGCTCGTCCAGGTCGTCGCGGTCGAGCTCGCGGCCAACCTTGCGCCCTTCCTCGAGATACTGTTTGACGCCGTCGTGGCGGCCGGTCACCCTAATCAACACGATGGAGATGCGCCTTCAACAGTTGGGTAATCATCTCCAACTCGTCGACCAGCGCGACGAAGGTGGATTCGGACAGATGGCCAGACACGCATGCGGTGTGCGCCACGTGGGCTAGCTGATTGAGGTTGTTGCCGGTCTTGTTGATCACGTACATGATCCGCTGGCGCTCGACGGTCACCCGCGGCCGTTCGACGATCTGCGTGCGGTTCGTGAGGATGCAGTCGCGCAGGAACTCGGACGAACTCATGCCCGAGCGCTCGACCTTCTCGTTGAAGACCTTCCACTGCTCTTCCGTGAGCCGTGTGCTGACGGGCATGCCGAGTGCCTGCTGCGCTTTCTTGCGGCCGCGCCGCTTTGGTTCGGTCGCGATGCTGAGATCGTTGGCGCTCATGCGTCACCTGCTCTCATCGGATGCGATCGTAAGCGTCTCGAGAAACGGCGCAGTCGTCGAAACCGAGTCGGAATGACGCCTCGGGTAAGGCGTCAGCACGCGCGACGATACGCAATCGCCCGCCGCGCGAAGTGCGGACGTGGGACACCAGAAGACTCGCCAGCGCCATACCGATCACGGCGAGCAGCGCGGCGAAGAATGGTTTGTCGTTCATGGTTGGACGTTCCTCTTGACGAAAGGGTGTTGGGTCAGGGCTAGATCCCGAGCGTGCGCGACAGGTGGCCGACCACCCACACGAGCGCGGCACCGGCGAGGAACGCGATGCCCATCCGCACGGCGAGCGAGCCGAGCGCCGACTGCGTAGCAGCGGCCGCCGGGTGTGCGGCGACTACGCGATCGCGTGATTCGATCGCGACACGCAGCCGCGCGAGTTCGTCGGTCACTTCCGCAGCCGCCGCGCGGCGCGCCTGGTCTGCGGCCTTCGCGGCAATCTCGCCGACGAAGGCCTGGCGCGCCTGCGTGACCAGCTTCGTCAGCTGCGCGTTCTCCTCGCGCAGCGCCTGCACGGTCGCGGTCAGCTTCTGGTCGGTGGACTCCATCAGCGCGACCACGTGGTGCTGCGCATCCACCACCTTCATCTGCTCGATCAGAATCTCGGCAAGCACCGCCAGCTCGTTCGACGCCGGCATCGTGGCGATCACCTGGCCAAGGCGCTCCGAGGCCCTCTCGGCGCGATCCGATTGCGGCGTCGGGTCACTCATGCGTCGACCCGGTCATCAACGCGTTGAACGCGTGATCGAGCACCGGCTCGATCGACAGCGCCTTGCGCTTCAGGCCGACCAGCTTCACGAGGCGATCCTTCTCCGGGTCGGTGGCGGCGTCGACCAGCTGCGCCTTGTAGTCGACGCCGTCGATCGCAATGTCGTGAATCGTGCGGCCGGCCGCCGCCGCGAGCGTGAACACGTCGTTCTTTGGCACCAGCGCGTTGTGGTTCAGCAGAAAGGACGCGTCCTGCTCGTACAGATCGAACAGCTGCCCGAAGTGGCGACGCAGCGTGACCTCGCGCGCTTCGCTCTTTACCAGCTCGACCTTGTTCAGCAGCACGCGGATGCGCTCGGGTTCCACGCCGAGATCTGCGAGCATGTTGATCGTCTTCATGGTGTCCTTCATCTGCTTGCTTTCCGGCTCGACCGGCACAATGAAGCACGTGTAATCCTCTTGTGCCCCTTCGGACGAATCGAGGCGGTTCAGATATTCCTCGACGTTCGACGCGCCGATGTCGACCAGCAGCTCGCGGCCGCGCATCAATTCTTCGTGCAGCTCGTCGAAGCGCGCCGCAATCATTACCTCGACCCTCGGGCCGGCTGAGTCGTCGCTGTTGATCGACTCGACCTGGCGCACCGACATATGCGGCAGCCGAGGTGCCAGCAGCTCGCGCGTCACGGTGGTCTTACCGACGTTGCCGGAGCAGTTCACGATGGCGATACTCATTTCAATTTCCTTGTGTAAAGGGATGGGGACGGCGCTTACATCGCGTTCGGCATCGGGCCACGCGACGGTTGCTGCTCGGTATGCGGGTTGTTCGACGGACTCGACGTCGGCGCGGCCTTCGGCGCCGTCCATGCCGCGTGCAACTCGGCCGCGCGTTTGTCGATCTCGGCCGAGCCCGCGTCGCGGCTCAACTCACCCCGCGCGATGCGCGCCTCGACCTCGGTGCCGGCCTGCATCCGCGCGTCGAAACGGCGCATCACCTCGGTACGCATGCGCGCGGGCTCCCGCTCGAGCGACGTTTCGAGGATTTCCCGCAGCTGCGCGACCGTCTGGGAGGAATCGGCCGCAGCCGCGGATGCAACGGGTTTCGGCTCCGGCTTCGCCTCGGTACGGGCAGACGGCATGGCATCGGACGTCACGGCCGGCTTCTTGTTCTCGTCAACGGCTGCCCGCCTGGTGGTCATCGGCTCGGGCTGCTGACCGACGGTTGGTTCGGGCGACTTCCCGGCCTTGATCGTCAGCGCCGCGCGTTCACGCTTCGCGGCCTCGAGCAACGCCTCGTCGCTTTCGGTCGGCTTGAAGCCCTTCACGTCGACGCCGGCGAGTGACGCTTCGATCCAGGCATTACGGCGGAACGTCTCGCTGCCGCGCACGAGGATCGCATCCCAGTGCTTCGCCTGCGCCACCGCGACCATGTCGGCAATCGTCGCGCGATCGTTCTGCTGGGATGTCAGGCGCGAGCCCACGTCCTCGAAATGCGGTTTCGTGGTCGGCATCGCACCCGGCTTCGCGTCCATGCCGTCGAGCTTCCAGAACCGCCCTTCCTTCACCATGTAGCGCGACGCCACCTGCGCCGGCACCTCGTAGCCGTCCTTTTTCACGATCGGCTTGCGGGAGGCAGGATCGACGCCGATCTGGTTGTCGTTGGCGTCGACGCCGACCGTTTCGGCCGGCGCGCCGACGGAAGCGGCCTCCACCTTCGGCATCGGCTTGCGCTGCTCGCGCAGCAGCGTTTCGGCGGCCGCGCGCTCGCCGGCGCGCACCGTGCGCACGCGCTGCAAATCCTGCGTCGACACCGTGTCGAGTTCCGGCCGCGTCGTCTCGTTCGCCGCGTTTTTCGCGTCCGGTTCGTTTTGCGCGGGCGCCTGCGTGCGCTTGATCTGGGTGTCGACCGCGCCCGGTTGCGCTGCCACATTCATCGACACATCGTTGGCGGCTTGCCCCGGCTGAACATCCGGTTCGTTCGCCACCGCCGCACTGACAGTCGACCGTGCGGCGTCCTGGGTGCCCGTCACCGCGTCTCCGGTGAGGCCGCGGCGCCGCATCGCGTCGTCAATCACCGACGCGTCGGCCACGTCGGCAAACGTGGCCGTGTTGCGCTCCGGTGCTGCGGGGCCCGACTGCTCAGCCGACGGCGATGGCGTGCGTTCGCCCGGTGCGTTGTCGATCGCGGCGGCGTCGCCGACATCGGCGAACGTGGCGATCTCGCCATCCGGCTGCGACGGCGGTGTCTGCGCCTGCACGCCGGCCGCCGGCACGTCCATGTTCCCGGACGGCGCACGCTCGCGCATCGCCTCTTCCAGCATGAACGCCTCAGCGACGTCCGCGAAGGTCGCGATGCCATCGTCACGCCCCGGTTCAGGATGGCGATGCGGGTGCTGCGGCTCGACCCCCGGCTGGTCGACCGAACGCTCGTCGTCCGGCGGGTCGGAATCCGTCACATCGCGCGCGGGCGTGCGCTCGTCAACCTCCATCGGGCTCAGCTCGGCCGCGTCACGGAGCTTGCTCAGTGCCTCGGCCGCTTGCGGCGGCAGCTCCTCCGCCGCAAAGCCGGTGCGGGTGCGGATCTGCGCGCCAATCGCGCGATCACCGTCGGCCGCGTCGCCGGACTTGCGCCACGCGTCGCGATGAATCGACTCCAGCCGGTGCTCGAGCGCCAGCGTGCGGGTCACCTCGTCGCCGCGCAGCGTGACCGCCGTGGCGATCGACTGAATCATTTCGCGGTAGCGGCGGCCGAGCGCCGCGTCGTCGAGCTTCGGTCGCGCGCGCCGAACCGGTGCCTGCCGCGCTGCGCCACGCCGTGCACCCACGCTCGAAGTCTGCGGTGGCTGCACGCTCTGCGAATACAGGTGCTGCCGCTCCGCAAAATACTGGTGCCGCGCCTGGCGAACCGCCGCATGCACCCCGTCGATCGCGTCGAACGCGGATCCGCCTTGGTCCCGAAAGCGGTCTCGGGCATCCAGCGCGGCCCGTTCCTCGGCCGCGCGCACCGTTTCCCGGACGAGCTCGCGCGCCGCTTCGACCGGCTGCGCTAGCATTTCGCTCAGACGCACCGCCTCGCGCTCGACGTCGGCCTCGCTGCCGAGCAGCGTCTCCGGTTCGGCCGCACGCGCGGCGTCCGGTGTGCTCTGCGCTTTCTGCGGATCCTGCGTCGGCATCCAGCGCGCGAACGGTGCAACGTCGGCCCCGCCAGGCACATACCACTTCTTCGTGCGCCGGTCGAATTTCGCGCCCATCTCGTGCGCTGCGTCCTTTTCCTTGAACGGCACGTCCAGATAGGTCCGTTCGCGTTTCGGCTTGTTCTCGTCAGCCATGCGCCACCTCCTTCACTTCGTGGTCCGCCGGCGTCGCGGCCGGCTCAATCTGGGATTCGGCAGCGGCATCCGCCGCCGCCAGGTTGAAATCGAATCGAATGCCGGCCAGCATCTCCCGCACGTCGTCGCGCATCACCATGCCGAGTTCGGCCAGGTCGGCCTCGAAGCCGGTGAGCACCATGTCGGTCGTGAGCGGGCCCGGTTTCTGCTGATCGAGCGCCAGCAGCTCGGCGGCGGTCAGCGGCTTTGCGCCGGCCTGCCGCGCCAGCCGGATCTCGCCGGCAGCCTTCGCCGACAACACCGCGTGGTACGTCTCCGGGTTGTGGGTCGGGATGCCCGTCGCACGCAGCTCGCCGGCCTGCCAGGCCGCCTTGATTTCCTCTTCATTCGGCAGGCGCTTGTCGATCGCAGCCAGCATCGGACTAACCGAGCGCATCCGGTCGATGAACAGGTCATCCTCGAAATAGGCCGCCTTTTCGCACAGGATCGGGCGCTGGAAGCCCAGTACGATCTCCTGGTTGCTTTCCATGCGCTTCAGCTCCTGGTCCAACATCAGCGCGCGGCCTTGGTCCGACGTGTTCGTGCCGGTCGACGTGTTGCGGCCATGGTTGCGGCTCCTCGAGGTCGCCTTCTCCGTGAAGGTGCCCAGCGTCTCGGACAGTTCCTTCGCGTCTTGCTGATTGCGCGGCGCATACGCGACCAGCACCGCGTGGTTGGTCATCAGCGTGCGGGCGCCGGCCGCGCCGTACAGCTCGTTCGGCTCCATCTGGGCCTTCGACTGCAGAATCGTCAGCAGCCGCAGCCAGTAGCCCGCGATGAACGCGTTGCCCTTGTCGATCACCTCGATGCGACCGAGCGCGGTGAATTCGTCGAGGATGCCGAGGCACTGATACCGGATCGTCGGATCCTCGCCCGGCAGCACATCGAGGTTGTCCTCGATCCACTGCGTGAAAAACAGGTTGCCGAGCAGGCTCGCGACGGCGAGCTCGCGTACCGGCAGCACCACATAGATCGACATCCGCTCCCGACGCACGCGGTCGAGCTCGAAGTCACACGCGCTCGTCGCCTGGTCGACGATCGGGTTGCTGAACAGGCGCAGGCCGGCGTTGAACGTCGCGACGATGTTCAGCATCGTCTCGTCGGGCGATGCCAGCACGCGCGAGAGCGCACCCAGGCAGTCGCCCGACAGCGGCACGCCCTTCTGCGGCTCGTGCTGCATCAGCTCCATCAGGTGTTCGCGCACCTTCTTGTCGGGCGTGGTCGCGAGCCGCAACACCTGACCGAACGTGCAGTCACCGGTCATTTCCATCAGGTACAGCGCAAGGCCTATGAACAGGTCGCTCGCCTGTTCGTAGAAGAACTTGTTGCGCGCGTCCGCCGTGTGGTACAGGCGCGCGGCGATCGCCTGCAGGCGGCCGACGCGTACGAACGCCGGACTCTTCGCGATCTTGTGGAGCGGGTTCCAGCGGTGCGTGAATCCCTTCTGATCGAACGGCGCCCAGCGGACCACCTGCTGGCCGCACGCCTGCCGGTAACGCGACGTCAGGTCAAAGTTCTCGCCCTTCACGTCGAGCACGACTGCCGAATCCGCAAAGGTGAGGAGATTCGGGATCACAATGGCCACGCCCTTGAACGAGCGCGTCGGCGCCGCAACCATCACGAACTCCGATCCGCGAAACGTCAGGTACTGGTGTTTGTACTTGCCGACAATGATCGTCGGATCGCGGTAATCGCCTTTCCGACGCGTGCGGCCGTTCGCCTCGTCGAGCAGGCCGTAGCGGCGGACCTCGTAGCTGTAGGCGAAGCGTGCGTCGCCGTGCAGGTCGCGCTTCGGTTTCATCACCAGCGCAGCGACCACGGCCGCGATTGGCAGCAGCGGCACCATGACCGATACCGCCGTGGCGATCTGCAGGGAGCGCTTCACGGCCTTCATGTCGCCGAACGCGTGCCAGTAGTCGCGCAGCGTCCAGAGGCCGATCGCCGAGTCCGGCAACTTCTCCAGCTTCGCGAACAATGTCGCGCCGGCGTATTGGCCGGCCACGGCGAGCCCCGTCAGCACCACCAGCGCCACCAAGCCGAGCGCGACGACGCGATCGAGGACCGTCGCGGTTTTCAGCAGCACGGCGCTCGCGCATGCGCCCCACAGCACGCACACGACCACCATCAGGGCAATCACCGCGACGCGCTCAACGGGATCGGTGAGCGCGTCAAGATGCAACCAGCGGCCAGCGGTGAACACGAGCACGCCGGATATCACGCTCAAGAGACCGGCCAGAAGCAAACGGGATTTCATGGTTGATCCTCCAGCGTGCACGCATCGCGATTCCCTCCCGCGTGCGGCAAGTCCCACCGGTTCAGGCGCTCGATGCCCGCGCGGGCCGCACTGGCATCCCCCTTGCGGATCGCCGCCTCGAGCAACGCGAGCGCCTGGCGCTCGCCGTCCGGAATCGTCGGTGCCACCGCATCCCGATCAGTCGCCGGATCCGGCGTCGGCACGAGACAGGTGAGCTGATGCAGGACCTGATTGGAGCTGGCAGCCAGAAGCGCCACGTGCAGTTCGTGGCGCGCGTGTGCGTAATCGACCAGCGAAGTCGCGGTGAGCCGCGACGCGCACGCGACCGTGATGCGCGCACGTTGCGCCGGGCTCGCATGCCGTGCGGCGTCGGCGGCCGCGATCGGCTCGAGCACACAGCGAATCGCCGCGATATCCGCCGCAAAGGTCGGATCCGTCGCGCGCGCCAGGTGCCAGCCAATGACGTGCCGATCGACGATCTGCCACTGCCGTTCGTCGACCACGCGCGAGCCGACCTTCGTGCGCACGTCGACCACGCCGTGGGTGACCAGCCGGCTGACCGCTTCGCGCAGCAGGGCACGACTCACGCCCAATTCCTGCGCCAGCATCGCCTGCGGCGGCAGGGTGCCGGTCGCGTCGCACAGCGCCGGAATCCGCTCGGCCAGCCAGTCCGCGGCCGCGTGCGATGGCCGTTCGAGCCCTCCCCCGTCGATGCGCCCGTTCATGCCAGCCCCCGCAGCAGCTTCCACTTCGTGACCGGATCGAAGTAGATTTCCTTGAGTTGCTTGTTTTCCATGTACAGCACGACGTCGATCGTGGTTTTCACCTCGCGCATCAAGTGATCCCACGTCAGCGTCTGGCCAACCGGGCTCTGCTTCACGAGCGTCGCGATCCGCGCGAGCGCCGCGATCGCATCGTTCGCGTGGACGGTCGTGATGCCGCCCTGGTGGCCGGTGTTCAGCAGCGTCAGGTAGTCCCAGGTCTCGTCGCCGCGCAGCTCGGCAAGGAATACGCGGTCGAACTTCATCCGCAGCGTCGCCTTCACGATGCGCCGCGCCGGCAGCGACTCGCTGTAGAACAGGTGCACGTGGTTCGGGTGGTACGGCAGTGGCAGCTCGTGCGTGTCCTCGATCGTCGCGAGGCGGGTGTGCGCCGGCACCAGGTCTGCCAGCGCCTTCGTCAGCGTGGTCTTGCCCGAGCCGGTCCCGCCCACCAGCACGATGTTCAGGCGGTTCAGAATCGCGCGCGTCAGGAAGCGCTGAATGTCGCGCTGCGCGAGCGCATCGAGCATCTCCAGCTCGAACGCGCGCAGCGTGACGGCCGCCGGCGCGGCCAGCTCGCGCGCCGGATTGAACACCGGCGTCGCGCTCCGCACATCGACGTCGGTCGACGTGAAGCGATCGCGCACGAGATCGACGTCGCGGTCCGTGACATCACGAAACCCGCTCAGGAAGCCGCCCTGGACCAGCTCCGGGATTTCGAAGCGGCTGCTGCTCGGCACGCGGATCGTCAGCGACACCGTGCCCGGCTCGCACGCGGGCGGAATTACGATCTGGCCGCGCTCGCCGTCCGGCAGGCGCACCGGCTTCTCCGGTTCCATCGCCGACAGCGCCGGCTTCGCCTTGTTGTAGATCGCGAGCGCCGGCGCGAACTGGTTCAGCGCTTCCAGCGACGCGTTCGGCAGCTCGTGGCGTTGCCAGCCGTCCCGCGTTTCGGTCCAGCCTTCATACGGCCGGTTGATCGCGAACTCGGTCACGCCGGGCTGATTGAGCCACGTGGCGATCCCGAGCGTCTTGAGGTGACTGCGTACCGTCACGCTGTCGTCATATCGCATGTTCAAGAACACTCCGTTGCAAGGTCGCGTGATCCGGATCAGGGCGTGGCCAGCTCATACACATCGGAGAAGTCGACGTCGCGCGCGACAAAGATCGTCGTCATCGAGCCGTACTTCGAGTACGCGGTCGGCGGTACGTTGATCGTGTTGCGCAGGGTTTCGGCCGCCACCGATTCGCCGGCACTCGATGTATTGTTGAATTGGATCCCGTTGCTGCCCCCGCCGGAATTCGCCGCCAGGCTCGACAGCGCCTGGCCGACGTCGCCGATCAGGCTGACCATCAGCGCCCCGCCAAATCGGGTCCAGAAGTGCGTGTCGACGTAGGCCGGAATGCCACTGCCACCCAGCGCGTCCGCCGCCGGCGAATCGAGCTGCACTTTCACGCCGGCGGGCGTCGTCAGGCGCGTCCAGATCACGAAGATCCGCGCCTGGCCTTGCATCAACGCCTGACGCTGCTCGCCCACGACCTCGGATCCGCGCTCGACCAGCAGCACCTTGCCGTTCGCCGAATACACGTCCTTCGACACGTGGCACGTGGACATGCCCGGATAGTCGGTGACGATCTTCGCGCCCTGCACGCACGGAATCGTGGTGCCCGCGATCAGCAGGAAGTCGCGGGACGGCATCAAGCCGGCCTTGACCGTTTCCAGCTTGGACGGCTGCAGCTTCGTATCCAGGCCGTCCTTCGCGTATTCGATGCGCGAGCCGCCTGCGCCGGTCGTGCCCGTGCCGCCGCCGGGCGTTTTCTGGTCATCGAGCTTGATCAGCACGTCGCCGTCGAGCTTGCGCATCGCCGGCGTCTCGACCGCGCTGGCCGGCGCCGCGGCTGCCGCGCCGGTGCCGGTCGACGCGGTGGCCTGCGTCGCGCTGGCCGCATCCGCATGGGCCGGCGTCGCGAGCGCGGCGCTCGCCGCGGCTGCGGCTTCCTCCGCTCGCTGCTTTTCGATCTTCGCCTGGTCGCGCCCGAAATCGTGTCGGTCGTCGGACGGCTTGTCCTTCGCTGCCTCCACCTTCGCCGCCTCGGATTCCGCGTGGTGCTGCGCCGTCCAGCGTTTGATCGCCACGCCGACCGCGACCGCGCCGAACACCAGGATCAGCACGAGTCCGATCACGATCGGCAGCAGCCGGAACGGGCTCTTACGCTTGGTCCGACCCACGCCCGGCACGCCGCGCTCGCCGATGCCGGCCGGTTCCACCGGCGCCGGGGCCGGCATTGCGTTCTGGTTGATGTCGTTATTCACCGCTCGCCTCCTTTTGCTTCACGAGCCGCACCGTGCCGGGAATCGTGGTGGCCGACGGGTTCAGCCGGCCATCGGGCCGATACACGTTGTTGCGGATGCCGAGCACCGCGTCGCCCACGCGCAGGTTGAAGCGGTGCGCGGTGTCGTGCACGACGAGCACCGGCCCGCGCATGTCGTCCGGATTGACGAGCGCTTCCGAGCCGTCCTCGAACACGCGGTAGATCTGCGGCAGGTCGCGGCTCGTCTTGAACTCGAAGTAGGTGAACCGGCCGTCATCCCACAGCGCGGTCGGCGCCAGCGTCGTGTCGCCGTGCATGTCGTAGTCGAAATGGCCGGTCCCCACCGCGTTGCCGGTCTGCTCAAGCAGCGCGCGCGCTTCGGCTGAGCGCACGGCGGCCGCCGCCGACGCTTTCGCGCGCGTGTCCGGGTAATCGAACGTCAGCGACCAAACTGCCTGCTCGCGCTTCGCGACCGGGATCAGCTTCAGCACGTAGCGACGCTTGTTCGTCAGCAGGATCAGGTTCGTGGCCGCCTTCACCGCCTTCGGCTTGAAGAAGAAGCCATTGCCGGCCGGGCCCGCCGTCCAGGCCTTGCCGTCGCCCATGCCGCCGCCGTCGAGTTTTTCGCCTTTCTCGAACACGATGACCGTGGCTTCGCCGGGGCGGTAGGTGATCTGATAGGTTTCGGTCGGGTCGTACACCGCGCAGGCGATGTGCGGATCGCTGCCGCACGCCCCCGGCACCACTTCGGCCGCGGCCGGCAGCGCCAGGGCGAGCAACGCGGCCGCGATCGCCGACGCGCCCAACGATTTCTGGAATCGAATGTTCATCGGCTGGCCCCTCCCTGCGCACTCGTCGGCGCCGATTCCGACGACGTCGCAGCCGACGGTATCGGCGCCACGCCATCGGTCGTGCTGCGCGTCCAGTCGCGATCGACCGAGTAACTGGTGACGCGGAAGCCGGTCGGATTCAGCACCTGTTCATTGCTCTTGGTCGGCAGATCGCCCATCTCGTAGCTGATCGTCGCGACCCAGTACTCGGTCTTCGGCGGCACCGGCGTCGAGCCACCTTGCGTCGACAGCGAAACGGTCTTCTTCGAGAAGAACACCTGCGCGGTCGACCCGACGAACGTGATCGCGCCTGGTTGGGCGACCACGCGGAATTTGTCGGTCAGCACGTTCTGCGGCGAGTTCTTGCGGCTGTACAGCGCCGCGTACAGCGGCTGCTCGCGCGGCGAGTTCATCAGCGTCACGGTGTCGTAATCGTCCTGGATCGTGTACCAGTCGTACCGCTCTCGCAGCTTCACGTAATCACGCAGCGCCTTGCGCACCTCGAGTTCGCCGAACGTCACCGAGCCGCTGCGCGCGACGTCGATCACCTGCACGTCTCCGGTCGCGGTGTTGTCCCTGATGATCACTGGTGGCGTCGGTCTCTTTAGTTGTACTAATGCAGCTGAACCAAGAATAGAAGCCAGCGCGACGAACATGGCACCACCCGCGACGCGCCACGCGATCTTCGTCATGTTCTCCTGCAGCTGCTGCTTCGATTTTTCGAACGCGAGCGCTGCCTTGAAATACGTGCGTGCCATCTCGCGCGGATCGGCGTCGGCGAGCTTCGCCGCAATGTTCTGCAGCGCGGCCGCGTAATTGCCGTCGGTCGCGACCGCGGCAGGCACGCCCTGTACCTCGGGCGATTTTTTCCGGATCCACTTCATTGCGCGTTCCCCTGTGTCGCATGGTTGACGGGCATCCATGGCCCGCTCGGTTGCGTCGGCTTTGGCGCCGACGAGCACGCCGCAAGCAGCACAGCGCTCCAAAGCACGACGATGAATTTCATTGCACTCTCCGATTGAGTTGCACCGTCCGCCGACGTTGCTCGAGGCGGCGGACGGTCTGCCGTTTACTTCGCGCGTTCGAACTCAGATCCAGGCGTAACAAGATGTCCGTTCGATTTATCGATCGTCATTGCATATTGAATCGCGGCGCTGACGATCATCTTTCCGTCCACGACGGTAGCCGGTTGTTGACGCGTTATCGTTCCGACCTTGTTGCCCTCGTCGTTGAATTTGTTCTCTTGATGTGAAATATAAAAATCATTCCCACCGCCATTTCGGCTAATGACGATTTCGTTATAGTCTTGCCCGTTTACGCGCGTCCATTTGCCGATGTACTGGTCGCCGTCGCTCTTCCCACATCCGAATTGCGTCAGTGCCACGACAACCATCGTTACCGCCGTCACGAATCGAATTGCCCTCATTTACTTCTCCTGGTAGTAGTCGAGATCACGCGCGGCCAAGCGAGTTGTTGGACGCACCCGACGACCCACCGCCGGACCTGCCCATCAACCGCATTGCCTTCAGCGCCATACTGGCCGCATTACCGATCTTACCGACCATCGACGAGATGCCAACGCCACCCGCCAGTTGCGACGCCAGCGACGGCATGCTCAACGACACGACGATGAAAACCAACCCGGAACCAATGATCTTTCCTTCAATGGTGTAGGTCAGGATCACGTTGTGTACATCGAATGCCTTCGGCAAGTTCGAGGTCATGAACCGCACCTCGATCGCGCCCACTGCCCCGAACAGCGCGACGAGCAACCCGTAGTTCAGACACTGCCCGACCCAGTTCTGGAAGAACTGCCGCGTTGCCGGGAACAGTGCCGCCACGATGAAAGCCGGCCCAAGCGCGAGCAGCAGCCCCAGTGCGAATTTCGCGAGGATGATGTAAGCCGCTGCGATCGCGAGAAACGGCACGCCGACCAGCAACAGGCAGATCGCGAGCACCGAGACCTCGATATAAAGGCCAATGTCGGTCCAGGTCAGCCCCTCATACATGGTCTTGATCGCGGAGATATAGAGACTCAACAGCGTATCGAGGCCATTGCTCAGATCGTTGCCGCCCATCAGCGCGCGACTGAGATCGTCACCAAAGCCGTTGAAGAACGGCACCACGTACTCACTGTAGTAGCTGATGTTCATCCCGGCGGTGAGCACGGCCGCCCATCCCGCCATCTTCATCATGAAGTCGACGATCGGCGTGTCGTTGTGACCGCGCCAGTACGACACCAGCACGAGCAGCACGTAGAGACTGAAACAGGCGGCGACCAGCGGACTGATCAGCGAAATCATCTTGGCCGATCCGGTATTGATCGTGTTCAGCACGTCCTGGTCGAACGCGTTGAACATATCGGTGAAGATCGTCAGTTGCATGATCGCGCTCCGGGTTACTGGTCGCTCGTGTCGTCGTGCAAGCGATTCTGCATGTCACGATGCGCGGCCTGCTGCGCAAATTCCTTCTCCGCGTCCTGCAGCTTCGCCGCCAGATCTAGCCGCACCTTGTCCGCGTTGATCGACGAGATCTCCGCCGACCACCGGTTCTGGAGATCTGCCTTCGCCGCTGGATCCTGTGTCAGATTCGATTGCTGCATCAGCTGCTGGATGTTGTTTAGCCGGTCGATCGACGCCTGATACGCCCGCATCGCCATCGCCTTGTTTGCCGTCAACGTGTCGTTCAGGCGTTGCTGGCCGGGCGTGTACGCGGTCAACCCCTCCTGGCGCGCGATACTGTCGGCGACGCCGCTAATACCGTTCAACTGCCCGTTCTTTACGGCGTCGTAAACCGACTGCCATTGATCGGGCAGGTAGTTGCGCAGCGCGGGGTTATTGAGGATGTCGCCCAGGCCACGATTGCCGATCAGCGCCTGGTACTGATTCGTGAGCGTGACGTATTGCTGCTGCAACTGCTTGACGGTGAGAATCGCCTGCGCGAGCGTCGACGCGTCGAGCACCGGAATACCCTGGGCATGCGCGGTCTGAAACGAGCACAGAGTCGCGGCCACCACAATTGCCTTCATTAACTTCGTTTTCATCGTCATGCTCCGTGGTTGGACTGCTGTTGCCGCCGGGCCATCGCCAGCACGTCGAGGTCGTGCGGCACGATCAGCCGACGCTGATGACGGATCGCGTCGAGATAGGCGAGCGCGCCCGGAAAGGCCTCGTTTCGCTCCTCCAGATCGGCCGGCGTGACGTCGATCGGACGATACGGGTTGACTGGGCGAGGCAAGTGGCGCACAACGTAATCCCAGCAACGAATGGCAAGCAGGCAGGCCAGCGCCCCGAGGAACCCAAGTACGAGGCCGCGGTAGTCAACTTTGCTGCCGAGCAACGCGCGGCGGACGCTGACAGGAATCGCCTCGAAGCTGTAGCTGAGCCCCCCGACCGCCAGCCCCACGAAACAGAGCAGACCGACTCCAAACAGGATGCGACGGGCGAGGATCTTCCGATCCCAGACCCGATCGTGCTCGACCGCCCACTGTTCCAGTTGGCCGCGCGTGGCCGGCCCGATCGCCGACACGAGGTGCAGATCGCGTTTCATCGTCACTGGACCTCCTCTGCCAACTCTGACTCGGGCTTGCGATCGCGCTTGCCCTTGCGGCGCTCCTGGAACAGCTGCATGCGCAGATCCGTGTCGCCATGCGCGTCGCGCGCGCATTCTTCCCAGATCGCAACGTTGTCGAGGCTGCTGGAAAGCACTGCGATCTCGTCGTTCATGCCGCCCAGATCCAGCGTCGCGAATGACGACTGGTTGCTCTGCTTGATCAGGAACGTGCGCGACTCCTTCGACAGCTTCTTGAGCGTGTCGAATTCGCGGTCGGTCAGGTTCAGGAGCTTGTAGCCCTCGCACGTCGCGTCCGGGTTCGGCAGATAGATCTTCGTCGCCGTCAGGTCGCGGATCTCGGCGAACACCGGGCACTGGATCGCATCTTCCGGCGACTGCGAATCCAGGATCAGGAATTCGTCAGCCTTCCGGCCCGTCTTCAGCGACTTGCGGATCAGTTCCTGCGTGGTCGGATAGCTCGCCGGCAGCCAGAATTCGGCGATCACCGTCGCGAGCAGCCCGCCCTTGCGCTGCATCTGATCCTTCAGGTACAGCAGGTGCGCGAGCACCGGCTCCGTGGCGGCGTAGTCCTTCTTCAGGAAGTCGGTCACGTCGAAACCGATCCGGCGCATGTCGGCGATGTTCGTCAGCGTGTCCGGCACATTGTCCAGCGCCCATGCGAATCGACCGTTAGTTGCGTCGCACCACTGGCTCAAACGCAGCCACAGACTGTTTTCCTCGCCGGTGTCCGGGATCGACTCCAGCAGCCGGCTGAAGGTCTTGTGCTCGACGTTTTCCAGCGCCAGCACCGTGTCAACCGCGTGCTTGATCTGCCGCTGATCGTCGGCGCTGAGCTTGCCGTTCTCGTCGCGGCAGCATGCGCCGACCAGGTCGTAAAGGTGCGCGCGGTTGCGCTTCGTATCCGGCAGGCCAAGCGGCGCAAGGCCGGTCGGTTCGCCCTCGCGCAGCGTGTAGTAGATCGCACCCAGCTCCTCGAGGAAGATCCGCAGGCCCTGATCGAGGTCGAGCGCGAAAATCTTCGGGTCGAACCGCTCGAGGAAAGCGAGCAGCATCGTCTCGAGCGTCGTCTTGCCCGTGCCGGTCGAGCCGAGGATCAGCGTGTGGCCGGCGACCTTCTCGCCGACGCTGTCCTCGTCCAGGCGCGACGCATGGCAGTTCAGGCTGAACAGGCTCTTCGCCACGGTCTGCACCGGCATCAGCGCCGAACCGTCGCCGAGCGGATTGCCGCGCGCCTTGCCGGCCGCATAGGTGTGCATCGAGAACGACGACGCGAGGCTGCGGGTCGACTTCGGCATCGGCCGCGGCTTCGTCTTAAAGCCCGGCACCTGGCTCATGTACGTGTACGGTGCCGACGCCGTCGCCTTCACAAACTTGAAGCCGCAGTCGTTCAGCGCCCGGCTCGTCACATACGCGCCGTTGCTGATCGCCTGGTCAGCCGTGTCGCCATAGACGACGAGCGCGCCGTGGTAGTCGCCAAACGCGAGATCGCGGCCAGCGATCAGCGCGAGCGCGTCTTTCAGCTCCTTGATCTGGTGCGTGGCCTTGTCTTCAACCGAGTGCAAGTTGTTGATCTGCGCGTCGATCGCCTCCATCGCTTCGGCGGTGCTCAGGCAGCCAAAGCTCTGCGTGAAGGTGAATTCGACCGGCAGCGTCAGCAGCGGATTCGTCTGCCCCCACCCGGCCTGCGGAAAATCCTTCAGGTCGTAGCAGGTCGCGAAGCGGGTCGACCGGTCGGTGCGAATTTCCACCGTGTCGTAGTGGAAATGCAGATGCGACGTCGGAATCAGGTCACGCCCCGTCGCCTGCGTGACCGGCACGCGTTCGTCGATACCGTTCACCAGCTCGCCGATGAACTGGTACGGTTCCGAGAACAGGATGCCGTTGTGTTCGTAGATCTCGAGCAGCTGCGGATCGTAGGAGACAAGCGCCTTCGTCAGCGCTTCGCCCAGCTCCTCGAGCTCGCGCACCGTCTCGTCCAGGTCGTCGCCCTGCAGCAGCGCCGTGAGATAGAAACTGTTCTCGTAGTGATGGTGCTTGCGGAAGCGCTGCAGATATTTGTCGACAGCCTGCTGGATGAACGGATTGATGAAGCGGTACTCGTCGCCGAACGAGACGCGGCGCCGGCGGAACGTGCTCCACAACGACAGGCGGTTGCCCTTCTCCAGCGTCATCGCGGCCAGCTGGCGATTCCAGCTGTCGTAGCGCGCCTCGATCTCACCACGGCTGACCGATTCGAACGGCACGCCGTTCACGCGCAGCACCATGAAGGCACCGCCGTTGTCGATGCTCGTCGCCGTTTCCGACACCGGGCGGCCGATGCGCGGCAGCTTGTCCTCGGCGGACGCGACAAGTCGGTTCAGGTCGTTGCTCAGGCGCATGCTTCGTCTCCCGCGTCCCGCCCGTCGCCGGCCGAATCGCCGCGAATGATGCGGAATGCCTCGGCCGTCACACGAAGCAGGTTGTAGGCCGTCTTGCCCGCGGTCGTGGGCCCGAACATCGTCGTGTGGCCCACGTCGGACGGCCACACCCTGGCGACGCCGTCGGCGGGCGGAATGGGATGGCGGTTACTCATCGTTGTCCTCCAGTGCCTGCGTGAGCAGGTGTTGACGCAGCGCCGCGAAGCGCTCCAGATCCCGGCCGCGCGCAAACGAACGGGTGTAGACGCCTACGTCGCGGCCATAGCGCATCGGCGCGAGCGTGTAGGTCCTGCCGAACACGGCGACACGCCGGCGGTCGAGCCAGCAGCGGAATTCCAGCCAGAACAGGCGCAGCGCCTGGTCGTCTTTCTCGCAGACATGCCGGAAGAACAGGAAAATCGGCACGCCGGCCGAGCCGATCAGCAGGCCGCCGGGGCCAAGCACGAAGCCGCCGATCATGCTGGCGATTAGCGACGTACAACCGATGATCAGCGCAGGGAACATCGGGACGCCGCCGATCATCGCGATCCGGTTCAGGCCCGCGTAGGACGGATACAGCGTGCGTTCGTCTTCCATGGCGGTCAGGCAAAGAGTCCGAATGCCCACCCGGCGAGCACAAGTGCCGCGCCGACGCCCGCCACCTTCGCGATGCCGCCGCCGAAGTCGTGGATCCAGTCGGCCTTGTTGCTCCAGCACTGCACGCCGACCCACAGCAGGTACGAACCGGCCATCACGCCGCAAAAGCTGTAGAACCACGTGGTGAAGTTGTTGGCGGCCTGCGTGCCCGCGTTCAGGCCACCGCCCGCGTAAGCGGCGTGCACGGTGGTCGACATGGCGGCACCCGTGACGATGCGACGTGTGATCACGCCGCGCGAACGCAGCGCAGCCGGGGCGCGACCCAGTGTGGTTTTAAGAAAGCACTTCTTCATCGGATGCTCCGTTAAAAATCGCCCAGGGCGTCCCAGGCGGGGTGATGGTCTGTTTCGCGGGCACGGTCGGCCCCGGTTGTGGATGCGTCGTCGGCTCGCCGCAGGCGCGCCGGTCGCGCGGCACCACGTGACGCCGGCGCGGCGCCGTCCGGCACGACCGCGATCGGCGGCACGACCGCGCCGCTGGCGCCGATCGCAGTCGCGGCCACGCGCTGGACGTAACTCGTACCGCCCGAATCCGGCTGGAAGCCGCGTGTGAAATTGCCGCTGTAGTAGCAGCTGAGTGCTGCGCGCACCGCGTCTTGCGGTGCGCGGCCGCCGCTGGACGCGCGGGTATAGCAGTCCGCGAGGATGGCGCCGCCGGCGCGCAGGTTCGCGCACGGATCGAACACGGTTTCGGCGGTCAGCCCGTAGATGCGCAGATTCGCGCGGTTGACTTGCGCGAGGCCCATGCTGTAATTCCAGCCGGCCGCCTCGAGCGCACGCGCAGTGGCCACCGCCTCGTCGCGGGTGCGCGGCTGGCGCGCCAGGCGGCCACCGACCACGCCAATCGCGTACGGATTGAAGCCGGATTCCGTCTTGACGACCGCCTGCAGGGTGGTCGGATGCACGGTCGGCGCGCACTGCTGCGCCAGCATCGCAAAGTCGACGGGCATCATGTCTGCTCCCTCGTCTCGCCGTTGAGCCGCTGCGCGACGATCGTGATAGCAACAGCGGACAATTGGAACGTCGCCAACACGCCCGTCGCCCCGAGCAGCGCGAATCCGATCACACCAGGCATGCACTGCCGGAGCGGGCGCCCAGCCAAATGCTCGGCCACCCAACGCATATAGCGCTCGATGAACCACGGCAAGCTGCCGGCAGCCGACCCCGCGAGGACGGCGAGCAGCAGCACGCCGATCGCGAGCGGCTTCGCCAACGGATGTTTGAAAAGCTTGTGCATGGCTCACCACTCCCTGTCATCGTCGCCACGCGGCCTGCCGCGCTTGAACATCACAAAAGCGATTGCAAACCAGCCGAACGCCACCATCGCCGCCCCGATCATGTCGTTGATCGAGCGCCGCTCGATCAGCCAGTACACGACACCGAACGTCGCCGTCACGAAAATGAAGACCAACAGCGCGCGGATGCTCAATCTGATCCACCTGAAAATCCTGTTCATTGCGTGGCCATCACTCTCTTTGTGGTTAGATCCAGCTGCCCATCCCGAAGCCACTGCACGATTTCTTGCGCTTCGGCGCGGGGTTCGGTACGCCGTTCGCGTCCGGGTAAGACGCCTTGCGCGGCGGCTCGTCCTTGTAGTTCGAGCAACCCCAGAAGGCACCGTCCTTGCCGTTGATTCGGCGCAGCTGGCCCATCCGGCAAAGCCTGGATCAGGATGTGCCCCCTGCAACGGCACGAAGGAATCCTCGCCGACTTTGTAGGCCGGTTCGTGGCGCAACGGACGCCCGCCGAACACGGCCATCACGTCCTTGGCAAGCGACGGCTTCTCGGGGATGTACAGGCACGCCATGCTTACTGCCCCTCCTGCTCGACCGCACACGCGCGCACGAAGCCGCGATGGGGCAAATCGTGCTTCGGCTGGTCGAAGAAGTGACGCGCAGCAAGCGAATCTGGCGTGTGAAACGCACGCGGGTGCGCCGCACGTAGGATCTCGACCAGCGCATCAACCGCATCCACACCCTCAAACGAAGCATTGAGGAGTGCTTGTTGTTCTGCGTTGCTAAGTGACATGACATGGCCCTCCGGGGGAGATCAGTCAGTGACGGTTGCCAAAGCCGTACCAGGGGGACGGCGAGCCGTTGGTCCCGATGCGGTTGTTGTCGAGATCGTCAATCCAGCGTTTCGCGGTTTCCGCGGGGTCGTAGTAGGGTGTCGTCGAGCCGCCGCCGAAGTATTCGGTGCGGGAGCTGGGCTTGCCGTTGATGCCCCACCAGACCCGCGTGAAGACTTGGCCGTTGAGCTTGACCTGGATGACGTTGCGTGCGCGGCACGCCGGACCGTACATGCTGTTGTAATACATCAGGTCGTACGGGCAGAAGAACCCGCTAGCGCCGCCGTTACCACCGCTGATGGTGGTCGACTTCATGAGTTGCAGCACGTCGGCCGGAATGGCGCCGCGGATCTCCTCGGAAAGCGAATCCCAGCTTGCCATTAGATTGCAGGTTGGGAACGGATGGCCGTGCGCCAGATGGTCCCAGAGTTTTTCGATGGGCGGCACGCATGCGCCCTCGGTCTCCGGACCGCGTGGATCCGCCAGGCACAGCATCACCTGGCAGCCCCAGTCATCCGCGTGCGCTGAAATCGCAGGAGCAAACAACACCAGCGCTACAGATAGCGCCTGCAGAGCCCCGGCAGTCGAGCGAACCACGACCTTGCGCTGGGTCAATGCAACCCCAGCCCCCGAAATTCCCGACTCACCGACGACGAGGCGCTTCATTTTTACCTTCCTCCGTTCCACTTGACTGTCGGCTGGTCGACCATGCCTTATGAAGGTCCAGAAGGCGTAACCCAAGATCTGCATTCGGGCGCTTGGTAACGCCATTCACCAGATCGCTGATGGTCGACAGTCCGCACTCACAGAGCCTTGCAAGCTCGCGCTGAGTTACGCCGCCACGGGTTCGGTTGGTCAGATCTCGAACAAGGGTTTGCCAGTCCATACGACTGACAATATCGGAATTCCGAACACCACGCAACAAATATGATCGGAATTCCGGAGTTCGCTTGGACTATCGTAGCCGGATGGAAAATTCTAATGAGGGTCAGGGTCGCACCCCATTCGGCGCGCGCCTGTTTTCTGCCCGACGGCGGAAAGGAATGACCCAACGCCAGGTCTCAATGCATGTTGGGATCTCCGCCAGCAACCTTGCCGAGCTTGAGCAAACGGGGGCTGGTTCTGCATTTACCGTCGCTCTCGCTTTGCTTTACGGCGTCAACCCCGTATGGCTCGCCCTTGGCAAGGGTCCAATGACCGGAGGGCAGCCGGCGCCGGAATGGCTTGAGACGCTTACCCCGCGCGAGCTCGAAATCGTCAAGCATTTCGTCGAAGGCTTAATCGCGGCGCGGCAGGCGGGTAAGCCGAGTTCAACCACCGGCGCCGACGATAATCCTAAGTAGTGCGCGCGCGTCGTAGATCATTTCGATTGTTCGCCCTGGAGGATACGTGCATCGATCTCGTCGTACAGTTGATACGCGTCGCGAATCGCACTTGCCGCAAGACTCCGAGCGTGCGCCAAAGCTTTGACCTCTCCGCCCCCCTCTACCGATGCAAGCAACGCACGGACGCCATCCACCAGTGCGGCCCAGTCCATGATCTTCTTCATCATCTCGAGGCCGTGCATCTCATCTAATGCTGGGTAGCGCCCGCCGACGCTGGCCACAACGCCATCGCACTTAGCGGGAACGAGCTCCACGCCGGAGCACACGATAAATTCAGCCCCACCGCTTTCCGCCGGCCGGATGAACCGATTCCTGAACAGAAACGGCCGAGATCCGTTCACCGTCTCGATCATCCGCTGCACATCAAACGGCCGGCCTTGTTCAAAAAACCTCGAAATGTTGTCTCGCGAATTTCGCCCTTCCTCTGGTGACATGAAAAGCATTTGGGCGTTTTCGCCAATTACGTTTTCCTCTTTACAGCCCGTATATTCTTCAGCCTTTCGATTGAAGCGGCGTATGGTTCCGGATCTGTCGAGCACGACAACTATGGAATTGACTTCAGATACAATTTCTTCCGCGAATGCCAAAGCCTGCATGGAATTTTGCGCCACAGACTCTGAATCTCGAAGCGCAGCGGCAACGCCCGCCCATTCGGACGTTGTGATCTTCTTGCCGACAAGGTGCAAACGGACATGTCGACCCAGAATCTCGACATCAAGAAACAGCACGGTAGTCGCGCCCGTCAGCCGTTTAATTTGAGTCACTTGCCGAGCTTTCAACTTCAAACGGAGGTTGCGCCCTTCGTCGTTCCCTGTTGCGCTCAACACCAGTTCGTCGCTCGAATTTGACAGCTTCCAGATAGGGCTGGATGTGCCGAGATAATCATTAAAACCATGAAAACCTGTGTCACCCATGCAATCACCAACCTATTTAAATATTTCCACGATCACATAGAACCACATTAGATACATCTGCTCGTTGGAAACGCAACTACATTGTTGCCCCGCTGTTCTTGTACTGTCGAGATAATTCTTTCGCTCGCATGAAACTGCGGATCGATAGAAAACACTCCTCGCCATGCGTTATCCTGGAATTTTCTCCCAAAGAGAAAGCCGCTTACCGCCTCCCCATCAATATGAACAGAGCATGGAACTTTCACGACTTTGCTTCCCAGCTCCCGAATCAATGCAAGTACATCCGAGGGCAATGTCGAAACCGCATCTGATATAGATCGCGATCCACCAAAGCGAATTACATTACTGTCTTGCGAAACAATCCAGAATGGATTCTCTGTGCCAAAACGAAGGTACAAACGCGTGTCAACATTCACTATTTCCATAACCCTTCCGAATAACAAACAACCGTATCCATCGGCGGCGTCACACTAGCAAACGTTTGCGCGGCCGCCATGCGTTGAGGTGCAGCAACCCTCGACATGCTCTAAACGAGACACCACTATAACCGAGCGCGAAATACTGTCTGTTAGAAAGTGTTATCGGCCAATAAACTCAATTTTGCAATTATGAGAGGCATTGTTGCATGCATCGAATTTGAGGACGAAGCAGCTCCATCGTTCATGAACTCAGGCGTTACGAACAGACTGCGGGCGTGCGAAGGCCGTCATGCGGTTCAATATCGCCATTCGGATCGCGACCTCCCTCGCCTGCGAGTCGGTGCGCCGTGACCACAAGCGGTTGTGCGAGGCGAGCCAGCTTCTTGTAGCGTGGCACAGGCAAGCTGGCAAAGGCCAAATCGCGCTGACTTACTTTGTGCGAAAGCCTGAAGCGCGCGCAGTGGCAAGCGAAACACAGCCTTGACGCTGAGCAGGGACTTCGGTGCATGTTCCTGCCGACGCCAGGATGAACCGGTTGCCGAGGCGCCGATGATCCGGTCGGCCAGGTGGCAAATGCCGACCATTTCAAGATGAGGTCGACATCCGGCCGGTTCAGGTAAATCTCGGCATCTGGATCAAAACGGAGTCGGCGCCCACATGCTGCAGCTCATTGATGAACGTGAGGATTAGAGTGCCCGCGACGGACGCAGCCAATTGCGAGGGCTCGGCGGCCGCGAACGATCATGCGCTGCTCCCAGTCAGTGGGGTTACAGCTTATCTGATGACATCAGATTTCTGCCGCGCGGACTCCTTCTAGATTCGACCTGAACCTCAAGGGATTTTGTTGATGCTAGAGCCACGCGAATTCAGTGTTGCCAATGAAAAACGGGCCCGCAGGCCCGCTTTCACCACTTCGATGTCTTCGACAGGAACCGTCACATCCGCCCCGAGATATGGGTGAATCAAACACGCATATCTCGGGGCGCCGTGCCTCTTCAGAAATTCTTGACGAGCCGGGGAACGCTCGTCTTCGAGGGCTCCAAGTAGAGTCCTGCCTTCGTCGGGTTCACGTTCGCGTCGGGATAAACCTCGAGCACTTGCAGGAGAGCCCGGCGAACAGTCTCGCGGAATTTTTTGTCCTCAGCAGCGCCGGAACCAAACTGCAGCTTCAGCGCTTCCCATGGAACGGTGGTGGGAGCCCGCAACGAGAAGTTGCGGTATGTCAGCCAACAGTAGAGGTCAATCGCCATCGGCGACTGGCGAAGTGCCTTCAGCGCACGAAGATCGATCGGCACCGGCGTCGTGACGATCTCGTTAAAAAACCTCTCCGACAAGGTGACCGTCGATTGCCACAGGCCAGCCTGATCGGGTGCCTGAGGATCCCACCACAGGCATGTCTCGTCCGCAATGCTGAACTTCCGCGAATGGAAATCGCTTCCCGGCACCGATCCGCCGCGCACGATCGCCATGTCCGACGCGAACAGGCGCTTCATCATCTCGCGTACACGCGTGATCGATCCGTTCTTCCCACCAGTGTGGGAATTGATCCCTATCGCATCCATAAAGGCCGATAGCGATTTCCCAAGGACCAACTGCCGCTCTTTCGTCCTGACTGCTTCGGTCCCAAGCCATGCGAGCAGGAGCCGGGGGATCGTCCCGTAGGGATAGCCCATGCTCTCGAGTCGATTCGACGTCGCGTCGTGATAGTAGCCTGGCTTGATGATGAGGCTCATGTCCCCCGATACCCTGCCCCATACGGGAAGGTTGCGATCAGGCTCGCGATAAGGCAGCGTTGCTTGAACAAGAGCTCGTCCCATAAACCCGGCCATGCCGGCGCGAAATGCATCTTCACGCTCGATAGCCAACGATTCCTCGTACAGTCGAGTGGCGACGCTCGGCCGGATCGCGGTGGATCGTGGTTCGGCAGCCGGCTTCTTCTTCACGCTCTTCGGCTTCGCAGCTTCTGTCATGGTCGTGCTCGCTTGATTGGCCGGATTTAAACACAGGCCCCATACGCCGTCACGCATATGTTGGGGCAGTTTTTCGACTGTGGATAAACCCTGTGGAGAACCACAGTTATCCACGCATAATTTGGGGCCTGTATACGCATAAGTCGGGGCCGGCTTTCCGCATAAGTTGGGGCAGTCTACGCATATCTCGGGGCGTCCAACGCATAAATAGGGGCAATTCTTCTCGTAACCATTTGAAGGGTATAGGTTTTCTTGAGCATCTAGGTTTTGCTTTTAGAGGTAGGTTTACCTCTATGTTGCTTATAGAGGCACCCACTGCGGTGGACAACCTTCGGTTGCCCACTCTTCGCGGGCGCTCGACCACGACGAAGAAAGAGAACCTTCCACCCATCGCAGAAAGCTTCGATGGGGCTATGGCAGCAAAGGCCGACCAAAGCGCCCCACCTTATGCGTAGTTGACAGCATCAGCCGCGCCCCTCACCTGCCCCAACATATGCGTTTCTTGCTGCCACGCCTTGCCCCGGCGTATGCGTTGTCTTTGTGGGCAGGACAGCCCCAATTTATGCGCTCGGTTGGACTGCAGCTCGCCCCAACATATGCGCTCGTTGGACCGACACCTTGCCCCGACAGATACGTTGCCAGTTTCGCGGGAGCTGCCCCAACTTATGCGCTTGGCCGGGAGGCAGTCTGCCCCAACATATGCGTTCGCTGAACCCATAGCTTGCCCCGATTTATGCGTTTTCGGTGTCGACAGAAGAGCGCCAACTTATGCGTTTGGTCGGGCGGCGATCGGCCCCAACATATGCGTTAGCGCGCGACGACACTCCGCCCCAATTTATGCGTAACCTAAGCGCCCCAGTTAGTGCCCACTCACTTGCCGTTCGGCATGGAGTATGGACCTTTCCACCGACGCTAGGATCGAGAACACGCTTGAGACGCCCCTAGATATGCGCACGATGAGAGTCAGATCACGCCCCAAGATATACGCTCGTCGCGCATCAATGGCCGCCCCGATTTATGCGTACATCGTTCGTCGTGCATCGCCCCAATTTATGCGCGCGGCGAGCACGATCGCACTGCGGACGGATGAACTCCGAAGCCGCTTCGAGGTTGTGGCCGCCCCGACTTATGCGTCGGAAACTGCATCCGTCGCTTGCCTCGAACTCGTCCACTCGAGAACAACGGCTTTCAGTTTTTCCCCGAGATCCGCTTGTTCCGGACCGGTTACTCCCTTAAGGGTCAGCTCGGTTCGACCGTCGGCGAACAGCTTCAGCATGCCAATTTCGGTGCCATCGCCTAGCCGGAAAGGGTACTTCGACTGGTAATGAACTTTGCTCCGCTTAGAAGTTTTGGCCTTACTCTCCTCCGAGGCGACCTGTTCGAGCTTGCGGACACTGGCGTTTCCGTCGACTACCTCGTTCAGCCAATGGGTAGCGACAGTCTCCCCCGCTCGATCGAAGATCAGCTTCAGGTTGTAGGCATGCGACAGCTTCACGAGATCCGATCGCTTGGCCATCGACTCCAAGAAATGCGTCGGGAATGTGGTCAGCTGCAGCACCTTGCTGACGTGTTTGGGATCTCGGCCGACAGCAATTGCAAGTTCGTTCTGGTCACGGTAGATGCCTTCGTCAAGAAGCCTCTTCCAGGCAGATGCATCATCGAAGTCGGTTTGCTCATCGCGGTCCTTGTTAGCGTGGTAGGCACGCAGATAGAGCCCTTTCGCCTCAAGCTCTTCTTCGATGATTTCGGCATCGATGAATTCGTCTCTGCGGCGTGTAGCAGCACGTGTGCGTCGACCACCATCGATAATGACCCACTTGTCCGGATACTGCGGAAGTCTAGTTACCTTGATGGCCTCCAGTTGCCCTTGGGAGTCGAAGGATTCAGCAAGGTCGTCGATCGTTTTGTCGTCGTAAAAGACGCGCGGGTTGTAGGGATTGGGGATTGTGTCGGCGACTCGAATCTTCACCGGCCGACGGTTCGACGCTACCGTACCCTCGCGCGACATCGCCCCCGGAATACGGTCGGTGACGTTGCTCGGAAGCACGTGTGCGACTTCCAGGTGTGCGGTCTCAACGACTCGAGCGGCTTCCAGGCGGGCAGTTGCTGATCGTGTTTGTTCGTCCATTCCCGCCCGAACTTTGCTCCTCAAATCCAGCTTTCCCTTCGCGCTCATGGTCATTCCTCCGTCTCGGTCGAAGTGCCTTGATGAAGTTCGACGACTGCCTCGAACAGGTCAGTGAAGTCTTTTTTTGCAGCCTTCGTATTTCTCAACCCCTTCGCGTCGAAAACGGTGCGGCCGAGTGCCGCTGCCTGACGATAAACCTCGCGATAAGGAACCTTCGTTTCGAGAAGAGTCACCCCGCTCTCCCCCAGCAGCTGAAGCATTTGTTCGCCAAGAATCGATCGAGATTGAAATTTATTTAAAAAAATAGCAACTTTTCCGTTGGGGTTTACTGTCTGAGTGCCTTCGATCAGCTTGATCATCCCTTGGTTGCTCCACATCTCAAGGGGCGAGACATCAGTTGGTACGAGGGTGACGTCCGCGACGGCAAGAACACGGCCTGTCGTCAGGTCTGCGATATTCGGAGGGCAGTCGACGATGACGATATCGTAATCGTCCGCCAGGGTTGTTATTTGGGTGCCAATCATTTTCCCTAGCCCAGCAAGGCTAATTACGGGAAATGGCAACGGTTGATCTTCGCCGGCAGAGGCGGCCCAGCTCATGCACGACTGCTGGTCATCCGTGTCCGTCAAAAGCACCTTATAGCCTTGTTCGTGACACGCGCCGGCAAGGTTTACTGAAGTAGTTGTCTTGCCGACCCCGCCCTTCTGATTCGCGACCGCAAACACCAATCCCATATCCGGACCCTCCTAGATCAATCCGCCTGCGCGGATGCTTCAGTCGGATTCTCCACGTGGAGAATTCATTCGTCGGACGAAGTCTAGCGTTTCGTTAAAATAAAGACAAATAATTTACGAAAATTGTTGCGTCTAGCCGACTCTCTACGTGAAGAATCGTCGTGATGAGGATCGATGTCGATTCAGTGGAATGAATACCGCAAGCTGCGCTGGGCCGATGAGAGCCACCATTAATCTCCAAGCGGAGAGCGCGAATGCCATGCGCGTCTTCACGTACGTTGCGACGGAGCTGGTCGAAGCGCGCTCGCATTGAGGCATCGCGTCAGAAGGCCCTAGACGATCTTTAAGGCGTCTTCTCGGGAGCAAATCTCCACGTGGAGAATGATCGTGCCGAGGATCGATGTCGGTTCAAGGCAAAGAATGCAGAAAGCTGCGTTGGAGCCCGATGAAAGCGCGCGTCACTCTCCACGAGGAGAGCGCGAGCGCCGTGTCAGTCTTTACGTGGAAAATCCCCCGCGTTGCGACGGTGCTGGTCGAAGCGCATCGCATTGAAGCATCACGTCAGACGGCCATCGATGAACTTTCGGGCATCTTCGCGGGGGCAAATCTCCACGTGGAGAATGGTCATGCAGAGGATCGATGTCGATTCAAGCCAAGGATTGCCGAACGCTGCGCTGGACCGATGAGAATTAGCATCACTCTCCACGTGGAGAATCCCGCGCGTTGCGACAGAGCTGGTCGAAGCGCATCGCATTGAAGCATCGCGTCAGTAGGTCCTCGATGATCTTTAGGGCATCTTCGCTGGGGGGAATCTCCACGTGGAGATTGATCGGAAAGGGAGTTTTTGAAATGCCGCCTGCGATTACGATGCCGCCTAATGAGGGGATTTGCCAGTCGCCTGTGCGCACTGGATTCTCCACGTGGAGAATCCAGTGCAATCGCACGTACCGGATGATGCCAACATTGGGTAGCGGCGTTACTTGCAATGGAATCCGACGGCTAGCGATGGTATTCACACCAACACGCGTTCAACATGGCGGCTGATCGTTCAGCCGGACGAATGGCACGAAACGTATTCACTTTATTCGACTGGCGTCCATTGATCGTCGGCCATACGATCCAAGATGGGAGGGGAGTAGAGATCGGCCTCGGCTATCGAGACCGCCGGTGAGGCCTCGTCGACGTCGAGATCTGCCGGGCAATCGAGTGCGCGGGCCCCAATGATGCTCGACAGACGAGAGGGAGCAGCGATCACTGCGGCGTCCTGCCGGGACCGGAAACCCGGATCACCGAACGCTCGATTCTCGCGCGGCAGCCGAATCTTGGATTCGCGCGGGTTTTCCGAGACGGCAGTCTGATGTTGGTGACCGGCCCGATCGCGTTTGTTGACGATCGTGATCGGACGATCCTCGCAGACTGGGGTTATCGCAAGCCCGTTGTCGATCGCGGTTGCCCGGTGTAGCAAGATGCTTTGGCAGAAGCCAAACCCATCGGTCCCGCGGCGCTCGGCCTGGCGCTGTTGCGCTTGGCCGGCGCGCGCGTGGTTCCCGACGGATCGGCCGATAAAGCCTAAGCGGTCGAGGTGAGTGTGGATCTTGTCGAGCGGTTTTTGACGCTCACGGACAGTCGGATTGACTCCGCTAAGGCTCAGCGTGAGATGCAAGTCTTGTACGCGGCCCTGTCCGCACACTAAGAATCCGTTGCATAGCTACGTGCACTGGTCGCTTGATCAAAGCCAACGAGATCGCCGCGACCAGACCGCGGTGTAGTTCATCCAGGAGCATTGCCGATTTGGGGAACCTGCATCTGAGTTGAGTAGATGAATAACTTGGTGCCGACCACGATTTTGATCGCGAGGAGTATGCCAAATGTCGGAAGCGGTTAAGCGCTCAGCGAGCCTCAACTGACTTGAGTAAATGAGCATGCAACGGCAAGCGACGATCCATGGGCAGTCACCCGGCAATTTTCCGTACACAACTTGACTGAGCCGGCAATTTTCCGTACAGTGGTGGCATGGAGGTAAATGACTATGGCTACCACTCGCTTTGAAGCCCGGATTGAATTGGACGTGCATGCGGCAATCCGGCGTGCCGCCGAGCTCCAGGGGCGCACAATGTCGGATTTTGTCGTCTCGGCTGCCCGCGAAGCTGCGCAACGCGCGATCGCCGACGCTGAGGTGATTCGCCTGTCGCTGGCGGATTCGCAGCGCTTTGCCGATGCGATTTTGTCGCCACCGGAGCCGGTCGATGCGCTGAAGCGCGCGATTGCCAGTCACGATCAGCTGCTGCGTAACGAATGAGCGCGGGTCAGCTGGTTGTTGCCGCGCTCGGATCCACCCATGACCGGTCCCGGTTCGAGTGCGGTTCGGCCGCGCTTGATCGTTACCTTCGGGAGCTGGTTACGCAGGACGTGCGACGAAGAGTCGCCGCGTGTTTCGTCTTGCTCGACGGCGACGTCGTCGCTGGCTATTACACGCTGTCCGCCGCGAGTGTGATGCTCGCGGATCTGCCGCACGACGTAGCTCGCAAGCTGCCCCGGTATCCGTCGATCCCGGCGGTGCGGATGGGGCGACTGGCCGTCGACTTGAAATACCGGGGGAGGGGACTCGGGGCAGCGTTGCTCGTCAACGCCCTACAACGCGCAGCGAAGTCCGAAATTGCGGCGGTTGCCTTGACGGTCGACGCGAAGGACGAAACGGCTGCCGAGTTCTACCGGCACTTCGGTTTCCTCGAGCTTGGAAACGATCCGCTCGCTCTGTTTTTGCCCCTGGCGTCGGTCAAGTAGGTTTAGATCGCTGTAGGACGGAAAGGCGCGAGCCTTGATGGGAGCATCGATGACGGACACCCTGTAGCTGGCAGCCTTTGCAATGCCGCCGACTTTTCCGCCGGCGCGCGTGCCGGCGCCCTGCGCGCAGTTCGTGCGTGGCTGGGCGCCGAGCTGGCAGCCGCTGGCGCCCCTGACACGGGACGGCCTCGAGGCGGCGTTCGGCTTCGGGCTGACCGTCGACGGCGGCGTGGTGCCGCTGATCGCGCGCATGCGGCGGGGCGGGCAGGGGGCGCGGCCGACGCCGGTGCCCGAGCGGGATCCGCGGCAGCGAGGTTTGTTTTGAAATCAGGGGATGGCGATGTTTCAGCCGGTTGACGGGTTGGAGAGGGTCAGCCCGGGCCGCTCAGCGCCCCGCGGTGACCGTTCGCCCCAGCCGACCACCCGCAACGCTTGGCTTGACATCGGCCCGCCGTTTTGTATACAGTGTCGCTAACAACTAATCCTCGAAACCGATATGGCCTGTCCGTTTGGTGCGAGGAAGGAAAAGCCGGCGCAAGCCGGTTTTTTCGTTTCTGGGGGCGGATATGCAGGTCGGGGAGGGTGCGCGACGCCGCTTGCGCACGCGCGTGTATGTCGATGGCTACAATTTTTACTACGGTTGCCTCAGAGGCAGCCACGACAAATGGCTCGACCTTTACGGGCTGTTTGCCGATCACGTTCTGCCCTCTGTGCTGGTGAAATTGGGCGGTCAGCCAGCGGACGCCGAATTGCTCCCCGAGGCGATCCAGTATTTCACCGCCAAGATCATTGAAAGTGCGGCCAAGGGGACCGACTCCGTCTCGTCGCAGGCACGCTATCACACCGCGTTACGCAAGCTGCACGGTAGCCGCGTCCAGATCATCGAAGGGTACTACTCGCTGACCCAGGTGCGCGTGCCACGCATTGATGAAGCGGACCCGGATCGACCGCCGCGCGATTGCGATCGCGTAGCCGTCTGGAAACTTGAGGAAAAACAGAGCGACGTCAACCTCGCCATCAACGCGTATCACGATGCGCTGACCGGCCAGATTGATCATGCCGTGATCGTGTCCAACGATACCGACCTGGTGCCTGCCGTGCGGATGATCCGCGCCCACACCCCGGTCGTGGTCGGGCTCGTGGTGCCCACCCGGGATCGTGAGCGCCGGCCCAATGCCGATTTGGCCAAGCATTGCCACTGGGTTCGCACGCACCTGACCGATCACGAATTGGCTGCGGCGCAGCTGCCGCGGGTCGTGCCGGGCGGCAAGCATCCGACCATCAAGCCCGATTCCTGGTACCCCTTTCCCGAGTTGTTCCAACAAGCGTTACAGCTGGCCGTCGGCGTGCGCGGCAGTCGAGCGGCGGCCTTCAAGTGGTTCGACGCGCCGTCGCCGTTTTTCGACGATCAAGCGCCGATGACGCTGATGGCCACGGAGGCAGGGCTTCACCGCGTGATCGCGTACATGCAGGACTGGATCGCAACGCACGCGACCGGCGCGCCCTGAACCGCACTGCTCGAACGACCGCCCATGGATCGCAGCGACGGATGGAGTTGGAGTTGCGCGCCGACCGCCGGTCATGGACAAAGCGGCTAGACTATTTGCTGGATAAGGAGTTGCTATGAGCCACGTGACGAAACCTGCCAAGCAGCCGGCGACGCCCGCCGTGGCCACCAAGGTCGTCGTGCGCGTGTCGCTGCGCAAGCAGAAACCGGCGCCGCTGACGGCGGCCGGCCAGGCGCAGCTGCGCGTCGCCGCCCGGCGGCCGGGTGGGCGGCTGACGCCGGAGTTGCCGGAATGGCGGAAGTCGAGCTAGTCGCGAACGGGCCAGGCGGCCCGTTTTTTTTTTGCGCCCACCCGGCTGCGGCCGGGTTTTTTGGACGCGCCGTCAATGCCGCTAACTGCGCTTAGCGGCATTGCGTTTAATGGGTCAAAACCCGTATAGTCCCGATTACGCTTGGCCGGAGTAGGGCGCCCGGTGCCCCTTGCCCCGCTGGAGACTGCGATGTGGGCCGTTGGCCTGAGCGCCGAGACCGAACCGGACAAGGGCGAGCCGTCTGCCTCGCGCGATGGCGAATTTCCAACCCAACTGAACCGCCGATGCAGGACCACGACTCGATTTCATATCCTCAACTGACCGCAGCCGCCGAAGCGCAGATCCGCGACTACGTCGCGTTCGCGGCCGCCGCCGGCGACGCCGCCGAGCGACGCGAGCATCGCGCGTCCGCCGTCAGCCTGTTCGCGTTCTGGCAAGGCTTCGCGAATCGCCTGCACCCGACGACCGATGACGTGGGCCGACGTGCGCTCGACGCCGACCAGCGGCGCTTGCTGGCGCTGTTGGGTTGACCGGCGCCCCATGCGGAAAACTTCCACGCGCGGCCGCCGGCCGCTGACCAAAGCACAGCTGCTCCCGCTGCCGGCCGACCAGGTGCGCCGGCTGTCGCTGAAACACCATCTCGCGCTCGCCGTGCTGCGCGACGGCCGCGGCGATCTTGAGGCGATCGGCACGCTGCTGAACGTGTTGTACCTCGCGTATTTCCTGCACGGCGCCGACGACCCGGATTCGGCGTGCTACCGGCTTGCCGAAGCGGCGCTCGACCAGTGTGTCGCGCGCGCCGAGCGCGGCGCGTCGTGGACGGTGACCGCCGGCGAGCGGGCGGCGCTCGAGCCGCTGGTGCTCATACACGACGGGCAGCTCGCCGCGGTGCCCCTGCATCGCTACCTTGACGCATGGGAACGCGTGCAGTGCGTGACCGCGCCCGGTGGGCACTCACCGATCCGGGCGGCAGCCTGACATGGCCAATCGTTCGCAGCCGCTCGCGCTGCCGCCGCTGCGCACCTACAGCCGGACTGAATTCACGGCGCTGCGCGCGCGTGTGAAGGGCGTGCCCATCGCGACGATCACGCGGCTGTATTTCGATTCGGACACCACCGAGCCGCTCGACGTCGAGCGCCTGCTGCGCGCGATGCGCGACGACTTGGTCGCGCTGGCGCTGCGCGACGGCACGCCGGTGCTGATCGCGCACCTGCAGGCGTCGATCGCCAAGTACGGCGAGCCGCGGCTGACGCCGGTGTCGTTGCAGATGATCGAGCAGGTGGCCGGGAAATGGGCCAGCGCGACGCCGGCCGCCGAGCATCCGGTCGGCCGCTGGTTGCGGCCGCTGGTCGCGGTGCGCCTGGCCGGGGAGGGGATCCGCACGCTCGGCGAGCTCGTCGCGTGG